>JBKPHJ010000501.1:0-8833 GCA_046729835.1 Thermoproteota archaeon | reverse complement strand
GCGCAACATATTGCATATTATCGACAAGACTACTTTTTTGAACTGTTAAATCCATTCCGCTCAACACAGGTCCCTGATCATCTCAGGGAAAAATTGGAGTTAAGAATGTTGGTGCTGGGATTTAATACGAAGAATGCTGATAGCTTACCATACCCCGGTACTCTAATACCTTTTTTTGATTGGCTATCTGTTAGTTCTCGAGCCCCTGGTTCTGGCTAGTGGATGTGAGTTCAAAAAATCACTGTGTGATCTATCACCGTAGTCATCTCTTTTACGTCGAAAACTAAAATTTGATTTGGTAAGTTGATTGACAAAAATCGATCATCCGGCAGCAAGTACTGCAAAACACGAATCAGATGCTTGCTGTACCCCATATTTCTTAGATTTTATCTTTACTATTGATAGCTTTGGACTAGATAGAACATCGAACATAAACATGTGGCTAGACCTCAATAGATGCTTTGCATATGCATCTCCAATTTCTCCGGCAACACATTCGATCTCCTCTACCTTTGTATAAACGAGCTTTGTCCAAAATTTACCATTGCCACGATAGTGTTCTCGGCTACCGGAAGAAAGGCTATTTCAGAATGCTTTTTTCAGCAGTATCTAAAGAGACAAAAACAGAAATGAGTTTTACCTTCCGTGTGCGCTTCCTTATCATTTAAAAGCGTTCTAAGTTACAAAAATAGACCTATAGTCGCAAATGTGGTATCGGAGTTCCCTAAAAACTGAACTAATGCCTCTTCATCAGCATGCAACAAACAAAGATGGTGGGTGATCAAAATAATTACTCAAAGCCGCAATAGCAATAACACCCTTCTATATGGTTAGTCGAATACAACTGGAATCTCGTAGGGATCTTGTAGGAATTCGATCACAAAGCACATTAAGCACATTTGATCAAGATTCTACGTTGATTGGTACACAAACCAAGTCCGATTATGAAATGTTATTGTCTCGCCTGGGAGAAAAATTAGGCAATACCGCAAAGAAGCAGGTATCTAGACTGGAGCTCCCTAGGCCTCAGACAATATGGGTTGGACAACGTACAATTTTTAGAAACTTTATGGATTTTGCCAAAGCATTAAACAGGGACCCTGAAAAGCTTTTATTATATCTGAATAAGGAACTTGCATCAGCAGGCTATATCGCTGGAGAAAGAGTAATATTTTTGGGGAGAAAGGATGCTTCTTCTTTTGAAGCGTTAATCGATAGATATGTGAAGGACTATATTATCTGTCCTGTTTGCGGAAGTCCAGATACCAGAACTGAAAAAAATAAGAAGTTAGGCTTTCTATTATGTGAGGCATGCGGCGCCAAGTCATCTATTAAAGGGAAGTATGCTTGACCAGATAATGAAGATTTCTCCCCTTCGGATTAGTCTTACAAGTAAAATAGTGTGATGTCGTCGTATTCTCACTCAATCGTTGACTACTTTATAGCCGTTAACTTGACTTTACAGCATACTTTTCCTATCAAATATCACTTCTTGGTAAGATGAAATAGCAGGGTATATTTTGCGTACACAATATGGCTAAGGCTAGTCATATTTCCGATGAGCGATTCGTGTAGATGACAAATCATCATACAAGAAAATAATAATTTTTTGCCAATAGCTCGCACAAAGTTAACAATTGCTTCTAAGTATCATAATGCTCTCTATCTCGCGATGACAGCGATCATGTCTCTCAACCAAGGTACATCTTTAGGCGATGAAACACTGGAATCTTCGAACGGATTTTCTACAGGACAAAGTTGGGGTGCCTTAAGAAAGGCTTGGAAGGGTTATAGAATTGCGAAGGTTCAGGCAGATGGTGCCAGAATGACGGAATACGCAACCAAGATCCGAAAGATTCAAGGTGAGCTAGGGATAACCAGATCCACGTTTCCGAATCTAGGCATAGCCTAAACTCTACTTTTTTAGATCAGATTAGTAGAGTATCTTAATTTCAACGAGCCTAGCTGATCCAAAACGCCTCTGAAAGTTCGTATTTCTACTTCAAACGATATGTAATTATCTGGCTTTTTCCGTAGCTATTGTCCAAGGTAAAATTGAGTACAGATAGTACTGATATTGAAGATGATTCAACACATAATAGCAACAATCATGAAGAGGAGGTTATACAAGAAGCACACACTGATAAAGACCATATCCAAGAAGCGCACAGTGATAAAGACCATCAGTACATAATTCATCTAGAAAAGGAACTGACACGCGTTGACGAAGAGCGCCAGAAGGCATTGGAAGCGGCCGAAAACAACCTAAATAAATTAAGATATTTGATGGCAGATTTTGATAATTATAGAAAGCGAATGGAAAAGCAAGTAGAATCTAGGGTAGGCCAGGGCAAGGCTGAATTAATGTTGAAGTTCGTTGCCATCCAGGACGATCTAACTCGGGCTATCAAAACCGCAGAGCAGAGCCAATCAGAACAAGTCGTGATAGAGGGTTTGGAAGGTATTCTCAGGAACGTCGAGACTTTGTTCGAGGCCGAAGGTGTTAAGGAAATAGAAACTACGGGAACCCCATTCGATCCGAATGTTCACGATGCTATAGGGTTCAAATACGATGATAATGTCCCAGAAAATACAGTAATAACCGAGATCCGAAAAGGCTACATGATGTCTGATAAAGTATTAAGGCCTAGCTTAGTGGAAATTTCCAAAAGGATAGTTAAAAATAGCGTTAATGACAGTAACAAAACAAAAGGAGACTGAGAAGAAATGGGAAAGATTATAGGAATTGATCTTGGTACAAGCAATTCAGCGGCTTCAGGTATGATTGGAGGAAAGCCAACGATAATACCGGCGGCTGAAGGAACTTCTATTGCAGGTAAGGCGTTTCCGTCCGTCGTCGCCTTTACAAAGGACGGCCAATTATTAGTAGGCGAGCCTGCGCGCAGACAGATGATTTCCAATCCGGAAGGCACAGTCCTCGCAGCAAAACGTAAAATGGGAACAGAATTTCGATTTAGCGTTGTTGGCAAAGAATATACCCCACAGCAGATTTCTGCATTTATTCTGCAAAAGATAAAAAGAGATGCCGAAGCATTTTTGGCCGAGACTGTAGACAAGGCAGTGATTACAGTTCCGGCGTACTTTAATGATAATCAGAGGCAAGCGACAAAAGACGCAGGCGAGATAGCAGGCTTGGAAGTAGTCAGAATAATAAATGAACCTACAGCAGCCTCTCTGGCATTTGGGCTTGACAAAATTCAAAAAGATCTAAAGATAGTAGTTTTTGATTTAGGAGGTGGTACCTTGGATGTTACTATTATGGAGATGGGCGGAGGTGTATTTCAGGTAAAGAGTACTGCAGGTGATACCCAGCTGGGTGGGACAGATATGGACAATAAATTAGTCGATTACATACTTCAGGAGTTTAAGAATCAGTCTGGTTTGGATGTTCGTAATGATCGTGCAGCGATGATGAGAGTAAGAGATGCAGCAGAAAAGGCGAAGATAGAGCTATCCAATGTGGTTACCACAGAAATTAACTTACCATTTCTCGCCTATGATTCTGCTACCGGTCCAAAGAATCTCGTACTGCAGCTTACGAGGGCAAAAATGGAAGAACTGCTAAGACCTATCATTGAAAAATGTAGAGGCCCAGCGACGCAAGCTCTTGAGGATGCAAAGTTGAGTACTGCAGATATAGATAAAATAATATTGATCGGTGGTCCCACCAGAATGCCGATCGTTAGGCAATTTGTTGCAACTGTGATGGGGAAGGAACCAGAGCGAGGTGTGGACCCAATGGAAGCAGTTGCTTTAGGAGCAGCCATCCAAGGAGCTGTTATTACAGGTGACGTGTCCACCGACATATTACTAGTAGATGTAACACCATTAACGCTTGGGGTGGAAGTTCTTGGGGGCTTAAAAGAGGCCATAATTGAGCGCAATACTACAATACCGACTAGGAAGAGCAAAATATTCACTACTGCAGCAGATTATCAAACGGCTGTTACAATACACGTAGTCCAAGGGGAACGAGCAATGGCTTCCGACTGTGTCTCTCTTGGTATGTTCAATCTATCTGGAATACCTCCGGCCCCACGAGGAGTCCCACAGATTGAAGTCACATTTGATATAGACGCAAATGGAATCCTTAATGTATCTGCAAAGGATTTAGCTACATCTAAGGAAGCAAAGATTACAATCACGGCAAATACTAAACTAGGTAAAGATGACATAGAAAGAATGAAAAAGGACGCAGATCAGTTTGCTGAAGCTGACAAAAAGAAACGAGAGGAAGCTGAACTCAAGAACGAGGCTGATAATCTTGTGTACGCTGCAGAGAAAATGGTAAATCAAGATCTGAAAGACAAGATCAAGCCAGAACAAGCCGAAAGAATCCGGAAGGCTTCCCAAGAATTGAAAGATGCTATTGCATCAAATAATAACGAGATTACCAAGTCAAAAATTCAGGAATTGAAGAATATATTGGGCGAAATAAGCACAGAAGTTTATAGGACTACGAGTACAGCTGCTTCTGGTGCAGCTGGACCTACTGGCCAAACTGTAGAAGGACAAGCATCAAGTCCCGATCAAACAACAGAGAGTTATAGTGGGAGCAATCCATCAACTGGCACACCACCGCCTTCCCCTCCATAATCTTGCTATATGTATGCGACCGATCGAAGAGTTGTTCTTCAAGTATGAAGATGTGGTGACAAATAAATGGGTAACAAAAGGGATTATTATGAAGTACTTGGTATACCCAAAAATGCAGCTAAGGGAGATGTCAAGAATGCATATAGGAAGCTAGCCTTACAATTTCATCCTGATAGAAACAAATCCCCAGGGGCTGAGGATCGGTTTAAGGAAATTTCAGAAGCATACGCAGTTCTATCTGATGATGACAAGCGCAAGAGATATGATACATACGGTCACGTAGGGACCGAAGAGGTATTTAGAGGATCCGAAGCGAATTTTGAAGAGATTTTTAAAGATATGGGGTTTGGAGGATTCAGAGATATATTTGATCAATTTTTTGGAGCCAGAGGCGGCTTTGGAAGAGGTTCCTCAGATCCATTTGGTTTTGGGTTTAATTTCGGTGTAGGTAGGCAGAAAGGCCGCGATATCCTATATGACATCGATCTAACTCTGGAAGATGTTCTAAGAGGTAAGAAAGACGATATAGAGCTCCCTAATATGGCTAAATGTACAAACTGCGACGGAACAGGTGCTGCTCCAGGCACAAGACCACGGAAATGCACTGTATGCAATGGCCAGGGGCAAACCAGGCGGGTATATACTCAGAACCGATTCTCCACATTTGTCTCATTGGAGCCATGTCGAACTTGTCACGGACAGGGTGAAATAATAGAGAGGCCATGTGGGACTTGCAGTGGGTCAGGGAATGTAAGAACAACAAAAAAGCTACAATTGGAAATTCCGCGTGGAGTGGAAGATGGAATGACGCTTCAGTTGCAAGGCGAAGGGGAACCAACAGAGAATGGATCTCCTGGTGATCTTCTTATAAGAACGCATGTCAAACCGCATCCAGACTTTGAAAGACTCGAAGACGGTCATCTTCTGAACAATCAAACATTAAGATTTACGGATCTTGCCTTAGGGACAGAAATAAAGGTTCCTACACTCGAAGGACTTGAAAAAGTGAAGATCTCACCAGGAACGCAACCAAATACAGTTCTAAAGCTAAAGGGGAAAGGTCTTCCAAGATATGGTGGTTATGGACGAGGAGATGAGCTCGTGAGAATAAATGTAAGGGTACCCACTAGAATCACTGAAGCCCAAAAATTACTGCTCAAAGAATTAGAAACGGAGCTGAAGAGAACTGGCGATTGAAGAGGCTAGTCTCGGATATTCTTATAATAGAAATAATATATAGTTCATTTGTTTGGGAGTATCTCAGATATCAGACGGGAATGCTCTTTAGCATTCAACAAAGAGAAAAATGCACGTCCTAGAATTTTACTTCTGAGCTTTCAAAATGTAAAAAATGTGGCTACAGTCTCTCTAGATGCCAGTCAAAAATTAAAGCGATAGAACACGTTATTACATTGATTGATACCTACCTACCGGATTGGTCACATTTACAATCTATGATACCTGGATTTGGCGACCCACCTTCAGATTGATCCATGCGTGCTGGAGTGAGCTGGAGTAGGCAAGAATATCATTACGAAAGACCCAACACCAGACACATGTATCTAATCAGAAGTCAGTAATAGGTAAACAATGTTGAACTATCCTGGAATGACTGAGAAGGAAAATTAGTATTTCAATGCAAAAAAACAAAACTGTGATAAATGCAGTTGCCGAAGAATCAACATTAGGAGATGAATATCATTATTCTATTATATCGACCAAAACACCAAATTGGCTGTACCCTTAAAAATGGTGATAGATTGAAATTGAGATTAGTTCATGAATGTCATTGAAGCCTCAGGATTATCAAAAACCTACAAAGGTTCTAGATATGCAGCATTAAATAGTATTTCCCTGAATATCGATTCGAAACAAATATTCACGATGCTAGGGAGAAACGGGGCCGGAAAGACTACGTTTGTAAGAATTTGTGCAACACAACTTGTGCCTTCCTCTGGTTATGTAACTGTCCTTGGACACGACGTGGTTAAACATCCCGAAAAAATACGGAAACAAATTTCTGCAATCCCTCAAGAAGGCAGACCATTAAGAGCTTTAACTCCATGGGACCATGTGTTTAATTGGTTGCGGATCAGAGGAGAAAGTAGTGGCATTGCGAGAGAAAAAGCAGAGAAGATCCTTCATAAGCTAGATCTTTATCATGCAAGAAATGTTCCCGCTATGAATCTTTCAGGAGGCATGAAACAAAAAGTTCTGGTAGCTATGGCTTTGGCACCAGACACGCAATTGTTGTTCCTAGACGAGCCCACTATAGGCCTTGATCCCATTTCACGACGGCAGGTATGGTCTGCAATTAAGGATTGGAAAGAACTAGATAGAACGATTCTATTAACTACTCATTATATGGATGAGGCAGAAATGCTTGCAGATTATCTCGTCATCATAGATAAGGGAACTATTATAGCAAAGGGCACAATGAATGATCTTCGTAAGATCGTTCCTTACGAATTACGAATTGACGTGCCTAAATTCAACTTAGACAAGAGCCTAATGTCATTAGGCTCAGTTGTAGATTCAGGAGCCAATTTTGTTAGGATCTTCACCTATGAATCTGACGCAGAGAAAATTTACGACAAAGCGTCCAGAATGAATATTCAATTCACCGTTTCTCCCATCACCCTTGACGATGTTTTCGTATACCTTGTTGGAAGAGAAAACGAAAATGATCGCATCCAGTAAGATACGAAGGTATAGTCATCTGCTAATTTGGGAAAACAACCAGTATTCTCTTATCAAGTTATGTAGTCACTCATTATCTGCAACATCTTCCTAGCGGTATCCTATGACCGTGTGGACATTTTCTTGGATGCGTTAGCAGAGTACACAGGGCATCAGTAAAAATCTGTTTCATATGATGTTCGATCCCACAAACCATTTCTTCGTCAATGTCTATCTTTAACGAGTCCCTCATCAATACTTCCAAAAGACGAGTATTTCGAATCATCTGCTTTCCTATTCGTTCGCCTTCGCTAGTCATCCTGACCGTATAGCCCTTGCTATATTCTACTAGATCGGCTTCATCAAGCTTACGAAGCATCTGTACCACTGAGGGCTGCTTTACGTTTAACATCTTGGCAATTGAACTTACCTTTACTTCCTCACCTCTTTCACGAATATACCAGATAGCCTTAAGGTACATTTCTACATGCTCAGACTCTGCAGTACCTATGTAAAGCTCTTCTTCTCCCAAGGATCTCTCCTTCTTAGAAGCTCTAGTTGTGAACGCCCTCAAGGGTTATCTTTTAAAGTTTGTAGATTATTTGTTATTAACTTTGTGTATCTGTGATGTCTTGTATCTAGAATGACACAAAACCTAATCATAAATATCCAAATGAGTCACTGAAACACCTTTACAATGTCTTGGTAGGAAAACAATGGCAGTTTCTCATTTCAAGTTCACTCACTCACATTCGAACGGAACCATATTGCCTGGAAAAACGAGACCTGTCTTGACATAATCTTCTAATAGCACTTCTTGCTATCATACGTATATGTCTCAGAAGCATGTTCTTGTTTCTAAAAAGAGGCATGAACTTAGTTTTGATGCCATATCCCCCAAGTGGGCAAGACGCCTAGGACAGCCGCTACCCATAATATTTTCACTCCGATGGCTCAGATGGTATGCCGAAATCAGAAGTGCATCCAAATGCGTCGTTGGTGAAGCATATGGATGTTCTTCATCGTACCTGAGAACCTGTTCAGATTGTAATAGATATTGTATGAATTTTATGTATTCGTTTCTCATACGTTCCTCTTCGCGATTGGAGAAGAATAAACTGATGTTTGTTGGTCATTGGAATGAATACCATGCGGTTGATTGATTATCATTTTCCAGCATGATACGAGCTGTTGAATTTTTGAATTTCCTGACCTTTCCAGTCCTTTCTGATCTGTCGAACTAAGCTTCCTTGAGACAGATTGATTTAGACATTGCATGATTTTTTGCCTTACAATTCGCCCAAAATAATTTGATTTAGATTAATAACAAATTTTTCTGGATAACTGAAGGACATCTCAGATATCTGTACTTTCTCGTATCGTATAGATTCTATGGGTAAAACAAGTAAAAATTAGAGGAGTCGCTAGGTTTCTTTGATTATTACAAATCCATTCCGCCCAAGCCGCCCAAGCCGCCCCAGCCGCCCAAGCCGCCCATGCCGCCCAAGCCCCCACCAGGAGGACCAGGAGGCGCGTT
>JBKPHJ010000500.1:0-4346 GCA_046729835.1 Thermoproteota archaeon | reverse complement strand
GTTCAGTAGATTTCTTGAAACGCCATATTGCATTTTGAGCTGTATCAGTAAACCAAATATCGCTGGATCCATTCTTTTCATTATCTATTTTCATATCCCAAACCTGGGAAAAACCTCTTGGATCATCACGTACCTTCCAATGTGGAATTAGATACTGCTCAAATTTGTCGTTGTTAATGTCATATTTTCCTAGTAAGCCTCTCTTTGTAGATACGTACCAGACCTCATTGTCTTCACTGTCAACCACTATAGCTAATGGCATTTCGCAGTCCTGAGGAAGTGTATATTCTACAACGTACTCAGAGAATCCAGTTGCAGTTGAATTAATTCCGCAAAATCCTGTCTTGAACTCCTGCTGTTTACGTATAGCATCCGATGTAAGCCGATAGTTCTCTCTTGAGTTTAAGATATCAGTATCAGTCCTGTTATTCTCCTTCTCCAGTACAGTAATTTCCAATGGCGTGTCGATGGAATGAACAAAAGCATTTTCTTTATTAATTGAATCAGATCCATTGTTATTGGAAGCGGGTGAGAATCGGATATATTCTTGTCCGTAAACGTAATTGTTATTGATATTATAAGGAATATAAAAAAAATAAAATGTATTCAAGAATACTAAAGCAGAGAAGACAGCCGTTATATTCAACGCAGTTATATTCAACGCCGCAATAGACATACGAAGACCCATCTTAGACTTGTATCTGTACAGGAAATGACTTTTATAGATTGTCAAATAGTATGAGGAATTAATAATCCAAATCTACATCGTATCAGCAGTAGGATCTATGGCAATATCGATGTCTTCAGTTAGATTAACAGCTGGTTCATTCACACCACCCGATGGGGAGGGTATAACATCTTTGCTCAAAGTTGATGCATATGATAGTTCGGCATTAAGAGCTGCTACTAAAATTTAGCTAGCGATAATGCCAAATGCTGCTATCGCCATATTTGTTCTAACCATAAAAGTGAAAAGAAGGAAGGATGCTTTTATTAATTTCCTTTTCCCTACCTTTACAACCGGGGAAGACATAGACATCTTCCTTCATTTATTCATTGCATAGAGGAACGCATATCATCTTCTAATCCTGCGAATAGCTACATAACCTCAAGCTCTCACAGTAGTATACAGCATGTTGTAAGTCATCGGTAAGGCTGCAGCGACATCCTAAATGCATCGAATATATCGTCATAACTTGTTGCTTCTTTGTCTAACAAGCTTTCTCCGCTGCAATTCTCATTATTTCAACATTTCAGACTATTACGATTTTTCAGTATTGTGATTGGTTTCATTCTCGCACCCATGATAAATGTCATTTTAGTCCGAGTTCATAGACATCGGGATTTAAACCGTTGGAAACTTCCTAGTCAGTCGAATCGCTAATGCCAGAACATAAAAAGTCAATGAGTTGCTTTTGAAGAGTATGAAAATATTCATCGCGTTCAGTGATTTTCTTGCCAAAACGAACTGCATCTCCAATAAATAGATAGCACATTGGTTCGAGATTGGGCTTCACATCCTCTATTGTTGGTCTATATGCTAACAGGTTCATTACGTTATCATTAGTACTCCAATATGTACCACGCACCTGTAGCTCCTAAAAATAATAGAGGTTAAATTTCTAAACCGAGTTTAGCTCCTATTCTTTTTTAATTGCTTGTAATGTTGAAACAGGGCTTTAAAGTAGCCTGATCTTGCGAGAATCCTACTACTATAAAAGCAAAACTTGTTCGTCGACGAGCTTTATTGTTACTCATATTTTTAATGAATACATGGAGCAAAAAAAAGATATGATTATATCCTGACCCACAACTTGCATGCCTATTGAGGACTATTTATTTCCTATTCTGTGCATATAGAGTGCATTAGTATAACTTTTTCTGTCACCCTATGTTATCATGTAGACATATGTAAAACCTTAGATTGCTACCGCTTTAGCATCAAATCCACTACTTTAAAAGGCGTGCTTGACTAAATTATTTTTCATATAGGATCGGACAGGAGTAATATCCAAACTGTTATAATGGGTGCTTGGCTTTTTTTATATGGTTTTACGGTAATGGTAATTGAGATAGGTCAGGTAGTACAGGATTTCACGGTTATAATGATAATCGCATCTGTTATGGCCTTGATCTCATACAAACTCAAGCAACCAATGGTTATAGGTTTTATCATTGCTGGAATGATTATTGGTCCCTATACGCCACCTTTTAGTCTAATAACTAGTACCGAGATACTAAACCTGTTCGCAGAGATCGGAGTCATATTGGTACTTTTTGTTGTCGGGATGGAATTTCCTATAGCGAAGCTACGCAAAATTGGAAAGAGGGCATTTATTATTGCGTCATCGGAGGCATTTGGTACTTTTATCATTGGATTTGTGGTAGGTCATTCAGTACTGCAATATCAGATGTTTGATAGCTTATTCCTTGCTCTAGCAATCTCAGTCACAAGTACAGTAATCGTTATGAGGATTCTAGAAGAGATGAACATGATACAAGACGAGGCGACTACACTCATCCTTGGAATAGCGGTTATCGAGGATATTATAATTATATCGATGCTTGCAATCCTGCAGTCAGTGGCCTCTTCCCCATTAGGAGACGTATCGATCTTCGAAATAGCCACATCAATTGGGTTAGTATTAGCATTCATTGGGGGAGTTCTGTTTCTTGGTTCAAAAGTCGTACCGCGATTCATTAACTACGTGGGAAGCACGAATCAGCATGATATACTAGTAATAGCTATGTTAGGAGTAACCTTTGGTATATGCTTTATTGCGTTTGAAGTTGGCATTTCTGTTGCTGCTGGCGCATTCTTTGCTGGTGTGTTGATTGCAGAATCGAAGGTACATTCTGTTACAAAAGTGCTGGCCACTCCTATAAGAGATATGTTCGCTGCACTGTTCTTTGTGTCAGTTGGGGCCTTGATGAATATCACGCTACTTCCAGCATTCATAGTTCCTGCACTAATCTTGGTTGGAATATCCATATCTGCAAAATTCTTGACGGTGTACCTTGCCTCAAGATCTCAAGGCCTTAACACTGTTACATCTTTAAGGACTGGTTTTGGCTTATCTTCTTCGGGAGGTGAACTAGCTCTTGTTGCAGCAAAAGGGGGATCAGATGTTGGAGTAACGAGCTCATTTCTGCTACCCATGGTTGGTACAATGACGGTAATTACAACATTCATGACGCCATATGTTATAAAATTTGGTTGGAGAATGGCAGAAACATTCAGAAAGGAAAGATTAGGAGAAAAAGAATACGTGGGAAGCGATAAAGCAGATACATAAATAATAGCTCATATTTTGAAAATCTTGTTTTTGGTGCTCGCCTTGGCAGCTTCAACTTCAGCCTCAGCTTCAATACTTTCTAATGTTTCACCTCTGCCATGGAGCTGTTCAAGACATATCGTAAAGCCGACATGGGCACAATCGTCTGCCTTGCAATACTGACATATTGGTACTCCTTCTTTTGTCTCAACACGCACTTCAGCTCGTAAAGAGCTATCCCATAACACTGTACACTTATCATTTTCGAAAGTCTTGACCACAATTGGGTTTTCAATCATAGAATTTTTGTGAGTAGAGTTCAGCCAGTGAATAAAGGCCATAGTACCTTCATCCAATGTGTTAGATTTGATCTCTGGAATATGTTTTGGTGTTTCTTCTTTTGTCCTGGATTGATTTCCTATCATATATTGATTATGATCATTTCTAAAATAATCATCCGGCTCAGATTCGTCATTATCAGAAGATTTATCCTTTTTATTCGGCATATATCTTTCTATCTCTTGTTTCTTCTCGAGATAGTAACCTTCGTTCATCGAACTATAAGAACCTTATGGCTGGGTATTGTTGTATATTGATAAAGTCCTGGAGACGCCTGCAAAGACTATTTCTCGAAATGATGAGCAAAGAACCTACGGGAATCTTCTTAAGGGCCGCTTTGATGTTAGAGTATGCAGGATAGATAGGGAAGATGATAACAAACAGTATGACCTTATTGCATTTTTTGATTGTCTCCACGATTTGGGAGATCCTGTAGGTGCGGCTTCTCATGCACTGAAATCACTAAAGCGAGATGGAACAGTAATGGTCATAGAACCTTTCGCTAATGATAGGGTCGAAGACAACTTCAATCCTTTAGGCAGGTTGTTCTATGCTGCTTCAGCAATGGCGTGTGTTCCTGGTTCAATGGCTTGCAATGGCCCCGCTCTAGGAGCACAAGCAGGTGAAACAAAAATACGCGAAGTTGTCATGGCCGGAGGATTTAAGCAATCTAGGCGTGCTACACAAACAACATTCAATATCGTATATGAAGCAATCGCTTAGATAGTGAAG
>JBKPHJ010000499.1:0-6033 GCA_046729835.1 Thermoproteota archaeon | reverse complement strand
AATAGACAGATTGAGGCTATAAAGAATACATCTCAATAATGAGCGGTATATGTAAGTATACAAATATATGTCATGGCCTTTTTTTCTTCCATTTGTAGATGACATTATTTTGCAGGATAGTATTAAGGATTGTTTAAAGTCAGTCAAAAAGCGCACGTAGGCAAATATTCTCAGTGTGCTTACAGTATACTAACTACTTTTTATTTTTATCCACAGAAGCTAATATTAAGACAAATATTGATGGTTTTAACAACCTTCCACATCAGAGCCCACACATGTTGATTCGTTCACCATGTCTATGGCGTGAGTCTACCCTAGAGGCAAAAGTTCTCGTCCCCGAACATTCCATACGTAGCATCTAGAAATGAAGCCGAGATTCGACCAATGTGCCTGAATAATCTTAAAAGGATCAAAGACGTATTTTTAGCATGGGATCAAGTAGTGAAAAAGGGCAGAAGCATAAGAAAACAACAGATTTAGATAGCGGTACAGGTATGCGCATGGGTTATCATTCTGAGAAAGCTAATCCAGAGGATCCGGGTACCGGCGGCGGCATGAGAATAGGTTATCATTCAGAAAAAGCAAATCCAAGTAAGCACTCTAAGCGTTTACATAAAAAATCAAGGTAAAATTAAACAAACTTAGTTCCTAGAAACATATCATATTGAATAATATCCCACTGCACCATTTTATGGATCAAAAAGCATTTCTAGTGAAAAGATCCGGTTGATATTGAGGTTCAAGGAAGTAATAATAATCGATGCTTCGTTATGTCTCTTTCTAATTTGACGGTAGCAGTGACCGGGAGTCGCAGGGCTCACGAACTAGCTCATATAATCAGATCGTTTGGAGGGAGACCGTTTATTGCGCCAACGATCGGAATTGAAATAGCCGAGCCTTCAGCTGAACGAGGAAAGCAGTTTATAATGAGAATCCTAACGGAGAAACCTGATTATGTTGTCTTCATGACTGGTCCTGGTGTTTACTCTCTTATGGATATTGCAAAAAGGTCCGGAATACAGGACCCTTTTATTGATACTTTACATGATACTTTAATAGTATGCAGAAGTGAAAAGCCGAATATAGCTCTCTCCCATTTTAAATTGCGAGCGCATCTAATTCCAAAAGATGAAAACACAGCAGAAGGAATACTTAGGCTGCTGCAGAAATATGATCTACGAGACAAGAAGATAGCAATATTTTGGCATGGTTCATATTCTCGAGTATTGAGTGATGAGCTTCAAAAGAATGGCGCTGAAGTATTCGAATCGTTCACGTATACCTATTCCAACAAACTTGATAGTTACGGAGCACGAATACTCGAAAGTATGGGATTTAAGTATGAGTCCCCAAATGAATTAACGGTTGTTAAGCTTATCGATGCAATAGATAGCGGAATTATCGATATTATAACATTTACCAGTCCTCCGTCAGCAGAGGAGTTCTTTAGGATCGTGACTAGACATGGATTAGATATGCCGTTGAAGAGAAATCTTAACACGAAGGTCATAGTAACTGTCATTGGACCCTCAACAAGAAAAATACTAGAGAAAAATAATGTGTCCGTGGATGTTATGCCTGACACCTACAAAATGGGTCCTATGATTAGAGCCTTGAGCGACTTTATTAAGGATCATCCTTATAAAGCAAAACTACAATAAATCTATAATAGTCCTCGATCAGACTTTACAGCATATTTTCCTCTTATTCTAGTATTTATTTGGTTTGTGTGCACCTATTTGCAAAGTAAATCTAAAGAGTTTCTTCCTCTGATTTCTTCTCCCTCTTCGAATTCTTGTTGTGTCGGTGTACCGGCGGTTTGATTACCAGTTTGATTACCAGTTTGATTACCACTCTCTTGACCAAAGGAGAAGGAATAAACATATTCCTGCATAGTAACGAAGACTAATATGATAAGAAGTCCTAGAGTAGCAATTTCCGATCGCCCTAGCAATCCTATATCGTTCAATTCTGTCTATTCCAAGGCATATAATTTAAGCATTATTGCTAGTACATATTAGTATTCTCAAATAGTTATTAGCGCTGCCTCGTATCATAATGAAACAAATTAACACATTAATTATTTGGTATCAGTATCGATAGAATGACCGCTGCTCAAATTCGTTCAAGGCTGAACAAACGAAATGATGAATTAATATGGAAAAAATTTGATTATTGCTTTCTATGTTGCAGGTATTTTATACCACGGCCTCCTTGGCCACAGGAACCATTTAACTATCAGTGATATGCCTACAAACCATCCGATGGCAATGATGGGTTCTATCCAGTTTGGATTACTAGTACCAGGCAAAATCCCTAAAGCAGGCTCGATTCCGAATAAAAGTATTGCGCCTATTGCTGCAGGTGTTACTGCCGTAAAGGCGATCATCAGGGATATGGTATCTTTCAAGGCCCTTGCAAGATCCCTGTATATACCATGAGGCTGTCTCCATTTGTCAGGCGATAACCACGTCTGCATACCACCAGTATACCAATAAACCATACCCATGAAAAAGGTGGCCCCAATTATATTCCCCAATGTCACTGGAACCAGATTATTCCACCATGCTTCTCCCCAGGTGAACTCTGCACCTTGAAAAATGGCTGCTGGTAGAACCCAATGGTTAACGATGCTATGCTCAAAGCCAGATGCAAAGAACGTCCCTAGCGGAAACGAGATCAGTAAAATCTTTGCTATTACTTCCTGCGTCCTAAATGCTCCCAAACTGACATAGTAACCATCCAGTTTGCGAAAATCGCTCGCCAGAAAAGCTCATCCCAAGTTAATGTTAATACTTTTGTTTCTCCTACGCCGACTAAAAATCCTGAAAATAGTGGACCAAGTCCAGGGCCTGCCAATTGATTAGCCCCAATAATTATCATCCATCCTAGTACTACACCTGCTATCCAATGACCTGAATGAGTAATGCTCCATTGATAAAATACCTCTCTCCACTTTGCCTGCCTGGACATCAATGATATTGCTGAAGTCATATAATCTCCTGTTACCAAATTGGCACCGAATATTATCACAGCGACGAGTGCCGTGCCGGGAAACACAACCCACATGAGGAACCGTCCAAGCCCAGGTGAAAGATCTGCTGAAACAGCCGCCATGATAATGAATGCAAAGAGAGCTGCGAAGGCTAGATAAGCCATAGCCTGCCATCCCATCAAAATTCCTTGAGCAGGATTTACTTTGGATTTGGCAAGACCCAAGTTGCTAAGAGTCTTAAGAGTATCAGGAAGTCCAAATATGCCCGCCAGTAATCTAGGAGATGGTGGAGGAGCTTCCTCATGAACGGCAACCTGTTCGCCCCCTGGAGATGCCGGTGGTGGCGTACTAGCTGTATTTGTGATTGCAGATCTACCCGGAGGAGCTGCTGATTCTGCAGGATCCGGGTTAGGTGATAGCTTAGTTGGATAAGATTTTGAATTCGAAAGTACCATGGTGAACTTCGTCTTAGAATCATAATGGATGGAAAATATCTCGAGTATAAAGAATTTTAGAAACAGCTAATTCGAAACCTAAGTACCGAATTCCCAGCCCTTATACTATATAAAGGTAGGGAGATTTACCTATGTCCAAGTTGATGAAAAATTTTCATCCTCTAAAATTATCCTTCTCAATCTTTCATACTCTTATATAGTTATCTCTCCCGTTGCTAGTCTTGTCTTAAGAATTTCTATTGCACTGTTTTTAGTCGTAAAAGACTGTTGTACCTCTCGCCTATTCTGTCTCACTTGAGTTATTTTTATACCACAATCATCGCAAAACAATTTCAAAGTCTTATCATTTGAGTAAACATATGCTACGAGCGGTTTATCTCTTGAAGCTACAAATGTTGTTGTCACAGATCTATACGGATCTCTTAACGTCACGTTCGAAGTCTTAGAGCCTGATGTGAATGCATACATTCCTAGTCGATCAAAAGATACCGCCTGACCGAACCTATTGTCAAATTGAAGCAGAGCCAGACATGCATTGACAGATAGAGTATCGTCTGCAGCGATGGGTTCAAGAATAAAGCCTTTGCAAGCTAAGCTCTTGCGAACATGATGGGATCTTTGAAGAAATTTTTTGGATTGCTCTTCTCTGTACCCTTTAACGACCGTGCATTGCATTCGCTCTAGAATTTCCTTGTCTTTAATAAACATGACGATCTCATTTGGAAAGTCGGCAACCTCATCATAGTTATCTAACTGAGCATTATCCTTATTTCTATATCCTGAATCATTAATTGTGACAATTCTATATTCACCATCGTTCAGACCGTCAGAGGTTTTATCGACCAAGCTACGATCAACTCTGACTATTCCCTTCCAAAGACGTACTAAATATGAATATCTAGAACTTAGATCAAGCACTACAATCAGTATAGAGAAAGATATATTAAATTTTTCATTCTGTTATCACAGAAATCCGGAAATGTCTAATTCCTTTTAAGACACTAGAATTTTGGGAATTTCAAACAAATAATACTTGTGACTTTATTTTCGTTATTGGTGAGAAATAAAGAAATTATTGATGAATTAATAGATATTCGAAGTATACGGCCTGCTGCCGTATCGGTTAGGCTTTGCAAGGCTCATATCCCTTCAGAAAACTTAAAAGAATTAGCATTAAGCATACGCGAACATGGATTGGTACAACCAATAATGGTTAGGCCGCAGACAAGTGGTTTTGAGATCGTAGCAGGGCATAGAAGATTCTATGCATGCAAATTGCTACGCTGGAAGAAAATTCCAGCGAGAGTCGTATCATTCTCAGATAAAGAGGCATTCGAGATTCAACTCGTAGAAAATATGCATAGAATGACTATGGATCCTATTGAAGAAGCCGAAGCCTTCAGAAAGTATATTCTTGATTACGGTTGGGGAGGGGTGTCACAACTAGCCAAAATAATATCAAAGAGTGAACAATATGTATCAAGTAGAATCCAGCTTCTGAAATTGCCTAGAGAGATTATCGAGCAGATTACTTATGCTGGATTAAATGTATCGCATGCATTAGAGCTTAAAGTTTTAGACGAGCATAAGCAGAAGATCATAGCAAAAGAAATTCTTAACAAGAACCTTTCTCTCAGACAAGTCAGAGAAATAGCTAGGCATGAAAGACTAGAGTTTAGATACAATCGGGAGATCTATGGTCAAGAAACTGTATACGATACGACCTCGGATGTGAACGATCACTGTCCTGTTCACAGTCAAATAAAACTATTGAAAAAGACATTGCTTTCTCTTAGAATTACGCTATCTAGGATAGATAACCTGATAGAAGAAGCTAATGAGAAGTTAAATGAAGGTAAGCGTGTGGAAATAACCAGCATATTGATGGCGTTTCGATTAGAAATCCATTCAATGATAGATAAAAACCTCAAGATCATTTCAGAGCTAAGGGGAAACTTATGACCATATGTCATTGAATTTCCAGTAACCTTATAGTTTTCACAAATTCGCTTAATATGTCAAGTACATCAGATATCGAGGCGTCATTCTCAAGTCCTATGACTATGCTAATTTCCCGAAAGTTAATTATGATATTTTTGAGATTGCCTTCTTCGTACATAAGAAATTTTACATTATCAAAATTCAATAGGCTTGCGGTAGTTACTATTCTGCTAAAGCTTTCCGATACCTTTTCAGTATATTTGTTTGGAACAGTAACATTCCTATGGTACTGGGAAATAATATCTCCTACTAGATTTAACATTATGATATGAGAAATGTTCTTGTTTAGTAAAACAAGTTTATCGAGAATTATATTGTTCTGACTCAGCATAATCAAAGTAAACAGATATCATAAACTATTAAAATCTTTACTTTTATAGCAACATGTGTTGCGTGTTCGGAAATACTTTGGTTCATAAATTTCCGAAAGCGGATGTTTATTTTTGAACTATCCAACCTCGTAGAAAGGTGTAAAAATCCTGTACTGGATAGTTTGCCGCCTGAATAAATGCCGGAGGTCTCACAATTGTTAAGTCAAAGGCAGTATATTTTTCAATGATGTCTCCAAACATTGTCCTATAC
>JBKPHJ010000498.1:0-27260 GCA_046729835.1 Thermoproteota archaeon | reverse complement strand
ACTGTCTTCAATTCCATGCTACTGCGATATTCAATTTCTTCGCAAAGAATTCTTGACTGCATTAAAATTTCCTGAACATCCGTTCGCCAAGAAAATCGAGGGTTTAACGGAAAATTTAGGCAAGTCAGAGCTCTAGTTATCAATCTGAATTGGCTAGTCTTTGAAATCAGTCATGAGTTATCAGTTGTCATTTAGATTTGCCTAACTCTGACTGAATCTTGGTAAGTAGCTCCTCAGTTTCTACGGGTTTCCGTATGAAGGATCCAAAATGTAGAGAGGGATAAATCTCCCTTAAAGCAAGATAGTTGAACTCAAAACCGGTTATGAAACATACCTTAATATTTTCGTCTATTTCTTCCATCTTCTCGTATAATTCAAATCCATCTATTCCGGGCATCCTAATATCTACTATGACAAGATCGTACTTGCCCTTTTCGAAATCCTTGAGTGCTAAACTTGAGTCACTATATCCGTCTACTTGAAAACCATTACGTTCCAAACTGACTGTCAACGAGAGAATTACGTCCTCTTCGTCATCGACAAGCATTATTTTCTTCACCGTGATATCCCTCCACCCATCCTTATCTGTGTGAATTTGAACCTGGAACATCGTTTTAGATTTCGCACCAATAACCACAAAATACGGAAGGCAGGTGGGTTCTTTGAATCAGAATCCGTCGAATACGCGAACCTGTTGTTAATTAGATTAACAGCAGAACCTGTAGTCAAGGCCTGACTGGAAATCTTCCTATTTTTTGTCCCCCCAGATCCGTCTTCCATTTTAGATCCCCCCCTCTACTTTAACGCAACTGCATATATGAACAATATTATAGTAATTGTTATCTGGTATTATTTATCAATTGCAGATAAAAGAGGCATGATGAAAGACCTAGAAGTATTTACAGTGATGATTTCATTTTTATTTCTTTTTTCATTCATTTCAATTTGAAAACGGAAAAAATAGAGTCCGTTCCGCTAAGCTCTGTCGTGGACGGCAAGTTTGACGCAATTGAGAAATCTATCTCTACTTACTGGTTTCATAATCACCTGGTTTGACCCAACGTCAGGTAGAAGGGAGACAAGCTCTTCCGCCGCATCAAGAGCTGTTACAAAGAGGATTCCGACATGTGAATTTATTGCTTTTAGCCTCTGATATAACTGTAAACCATTCAAGTGAGGCATACGAATATCCATTACCACAAGATCAAATTTTGGAGAGTCCTCTTTAGCGAACTGCCTAAGCGCCACAGTGGGGTCTGTAAACGAATGAACGTTGAATCCTTGGCCCTCAAGAAATGATCGGTATGTAAAGAGCATGTCCGGCTGGTCGTCAACTAACATTATGTGTCCTCCAGCCTTAACGTCGTTCAATCGAAGCTCGGATGGAAGCTCTTTCATGGAAGTAAGGGTCCGATTCAAGACCTGTTCAGACTGCCTTCGGATGAATTGCTGGTGAAGAATCATATCTTTCAATTCTTCATAGGCCAGTCGATGACCTGAGTCGACTGGTAGCACCAAATAAATCGGATACCTCTGCTTCAAACCCACAGAGAATTCTGAGACTTCATGGAACTGAAAATATCTCTCAAAGGAGTGCAGCTTCTTGATGACTTGATGGAAATCGCCACCTATGACCATCGAGTTTGGTGCAGCCTTGTTGTTTATCTTTGCACAAAGGTTCATCGTTGGACCAAAAAAGTCCTGATCTGGAGAAAATCTTGACTTCGCCAACTCAGAGCGGCCATAGTCAGCGCTTACACGATAACTAATTGGAGGGATTGCCTCTTTTTCGTACAGGCTATTAACAATGCCACGTAGATCCAATATTGAAAGTCCACAGTCGAGCACGTTCCTAAATGCTCTGATATTTTTAAGCTCGGAAGTATCTGCAAAATAATAAATTACAGAATCTCCGCCTGTCTTGAGAATTTTGCCCCCAAAGTGAGCAATTATTGGTGAAACCGAATTGACGAAGAGAGAGTAAAACTTTCTGATTTTGTCCTCACGTGACAATGAAGTTGTAATAACCGTCGAATTGACTATATCTACCATGCACACACAAAAATCAGATGAAACACCCTGGAAGATGATGTCGTCTTGATAACCGTATTCCTTAATTTCCAAGGGATTCGAGATTTCTTTGTCTCCATCTATGGACGATGGAAAGAGAGCATCACCTCTACCAAAATTTTTTTCTAGCGGTTCTTTGCCCTCTGTCAAGAAACTTTATCTTACCTCTCTCCATATAGTGATAACCGTACCTTTTATAAAAGATTGCTCAAGAGGGATGGAAATATTTAACGAATGGTTGTACCCATTCAAGATCACTCATGAGCGCTAAAAGAAAGATTTATCACTTCCGACAGGATATATTGCTATAAACGCCGGTATCAGCACCCAAATACGAGGTAGAGTAAGATGTTACGTACAAACTTAGATCAGGTTGAACATTTATAATCAGCCAATTATCATAGAAGCCCGTTTAAAAAATGAAACGCCAGAGGCGCCTGGGAGAAGCATTGATTATTGCGGGCGGAGGGGCATTAGCTGGAGTCGGAGGAGCATTGGGAATCCTGTCTTTGGTGGCAGGAGGTCTAGCTATAGCTGGCTTGGGGGTTATTTCGGTTTTTTGGCGCTAGTGCTCTATGAATTGATCAATTGTTATTTATTATATGCTTTTTCACTGCGATAACGAGCGAAAGTAAATCGGTCAGATCAACGATTTGGCTAATCCAACACACTGATTTCAGCTTCTGATAACCTTTGAATCTTACAATAACCAAACAGCTGAATTAACAATCTCGCCTTTATTTAATATAAGTTCCAAACGATTATCAGTACAAGTGCTCAGTGATCACTTTTCTACTTGCCTGATTTGCTTGACTTGCTATTCTAGAGTGCTATGGTAACCCTAGACGAAAATTATGAAATCGGACTACGCGATAACTTTTGAATAGAGAAATAAATATTCTTCTCAACAGTAAAGTAAGCCAATCTTTAATGATTCTTCTCTATAAAAAATATCGGCCCAGGAGAACAAATACTTGATGGAACTAAAAATACACAAGAGGAATCTCCAGGAGACATTAGCCATTCAGTAGTTCTCCCTTCAGAAGGGAGAACTACTGATTCATAGCGAAGTTTAATATCTCTATACCTTTAATAAGTTATTATGGGAGCGGTATTTGATTCAAGAGATTTAGCCAGCGGTCGCAAAGAAATTATCCTCAATGCTCTAAAGGATCTTAGCCCAGACACAAGAGCAAGAACAGTAAAAATCTTTGAGTCATGGAAAGGCCCTTCGTCTGAACGTGAACTAGCAGAAATCCTCGGAATGAAAAGGGCAAAGAAGTTAGGTGAATTATTTGGAGAATCAGCTAAGGGGCTTGACTCAACTGAGGAGCAGAGTTTACGAGAATTGTTTAAAGAATCCGTTACTTTTGATTAATTTCCAGTAGTGGCCTTTTTTTACGTACTCCAAGATTCAATAGAACTCTTTTATTATTTGTTTTTGGTCTTCCGGGCTATACAAAAATTGTAAAGTATTAACCAGAGGTTGTACGATGAGCTTCTCCTTTTATTAGTATTCTACCGTTTATGGTCCACTTAGCTCTTCCAAGTGTTTTTCCATCTGGGCCTACTGCCTCAGGAACATTAATCTCTAGGTTTTCGAACGTGTAAGTTACCTCTGCCTCCTTTCCCGTTAACCTATCAAATAACTCCGCTAGAAGGTCTGCCCATTGACCGGTAGATTTTGAACCGTTCTTACTGCTCGTGGTGTTACTCATAGCTGGTATTAGAACTTTGGACCTAATAATAGTTTCTAAGTAGAGATTTCTAATGAAGAAGCGAGCTTCTTCGAGAGGCCGTATGCAACTAGAGATTAGACTGGTTGAAAAAAGATGGTCTTGAAACAACAATCTTTCCGATATAGACATAAGCCCCCGACTATACACTTTACTTTTCTAGCAAAAGTTGAAGGGTCAGTCGGATAAAATAAGTGGCCTAAACTAAAAGTAACTGAGGAAGCTTATATATCTCTCTGTCTGTCAAGTAGAACTTTCAATTCTGAGAATGTCCAGGCGAACATGTTTAACTTGTCACAATATTATTTCATCCTCTGTTTCTGGAAACTACTGCTACCTCCATCAACAGCTATACGATAGTTTGAAGGCTGAGTACGATGCTATGCAGAAAACCTCGAAAGGATCAAGATCAAGAATTACGTGGAAACAATTTTTCGCTCAAAAGGCTAACGAAGACTCAGCGCCAAGTGAATTAAGACAGGAACTGGAGAGTACTTAGATAATGTCAGTCCAGGAATGCTTCTACCCAAAGCGTCCTCCTCACTTGGTTAATTGCATCTAGCTTGGTTCAAATAAATCCTTTCTTATCTGGCTGACAAGTTCAAAACAACAAGGCTTCATTTTGGTGTTGAGTCAAAAAGTCCCCATTTTTTTGCTATTTGGGTCACCTCCTCATCACTGACCTGACCAAAATTTTCGTAAAACTGTCCGACAGAAGCAAACGAGGATGGTTTCGTTATTACTTGGGTCTCAACTCCTTCTCTGGACAACTCGGTGATGGTATCTTCCGGGGCGACTGGAACCGCTACCACAATCCTTCTAGGCCCAAAACTTTTGACCCACCTAATGACCACCATGACGGTGGCACCTGTGGCAATACCATCGTCTACAACCACTACCGATCTACTACTTATATTATACGGCCTGGACGCTGGACGATACAGCGAGATCCGCCGCATGAGCTCCCCAATCTGTCGATCCACTTCGGCATTCAGATAATCATTTGAAATCTGTAACGATCGCATGACATTATCATTGAGATAGGTAGTGCGATCTTGCATGACTGCCCCCATAGCAAGCTCTGGATTATTTGGAGCTCCCAGCTTCCTGGGAACGACAATATCTAATTCGCTATTAGTAAATTTGGAGGCTATCGCATCTGCTACGATGACTCCGCCTCTTGGTATGGCTAATACTGTAATATTTCCACTTTCTTTTTCCTTTTTGAAAGCACTAGAGAGAATATTTCCTAGAACGATTCCCGCACTCGATCGGTCCTTAAATTTAATGTGAAAACTCCTTTTGATTAAATCACCAAATATCAAACTATTTATCCTTGTCTATGAGCGTCTCGATTTATTTTCCTTTTTCCGGTTCTTGCGCTCTTCCTTTCATTCGTATTCTGGCTCCGTGTTATCGACCGAAGCTTTCTTGTGCCTATTTTTTCTTGGACGGGGAGACACAGTTTATGATACTTTAAGATGGGGCGAGTGTGTGGTGACTTCAAATAGTAGATACAGTTTTTTCCTGCCCAATGACCTCAGTCAATAGATTATTGCAATCATCAGTCAAGAGATGTATTTCATTCCTTCTTTCGGTCAATCCGTTACGAAGCTCTTCTGCAAGAGACTTCTTTTCTTCTATGTCCCCTTTATTTCGACGTATCTTTTCGTCAAGGACTTGAATCGAATCAAAGAACTCTGAGTTCTGATTTTTTCTTATGGTAAATTCATTTTCTTCTATTTCCTTTCCTCTAGATTTAAGTTTGGGGAACATGTCGATCGCCCTATCCAGATATGTCAAAACTTTATCAGAATCTTTAAGGCTTATTACACCTTTGCTTACAGCTCTCCGTATTTCAACCAGGAGTGTTCTGTATGCATCAATCGTCTCGCTGTCGTCCCTATTATTATTCGCTATCCTGTGGGGCGTATCAGCATTGCTCAGAGCAAATTCTTGCTGGTTCAAAAATATCTCCCAAGGTGTATTTGAAAGAGTATCAATTTTCCTGGAGACACTCTTGGACACACCATACGAGTACTTTGTGAAAGCGCGATTCAGATGAGAGAACAGGTCAGACACATATTCACGAAACTCAGCTTTATCATTCTCTAGCTCCCTAGCCTTAGATTCAAGCATCGAGTAATTCCTGTATTCATCAGACTGTTCTATCTCATGACGCCGTCCCGTGAGTTCCTTGATATCGTTTTCCAAGGATCTTACTTCTCTGGATATTATGGCGATTCTCTCTTCTGAATCCTTCAATGTAGCTATGTTGCCAGAGAGATTGGATAACCTTTCTCTGCAATGTTTCACATCCTCTAATTCTAGTTCAAAATTCTTAATTGCCTTTGAAGTCTTCTTATTCAAGTTTGAGAAGTCTTCGAACTCGGATCTAAACTTGCCGGCGTATTTCTTCATAAATACATTGAAAAGCTTACTGTGAGAGCCTGTCAGTTGGCCAAACCGATTAGTGAGTGATTCTAGTCGGTCCTTGAATTTAAGAGCATCATTGTACGAGTTTATCTCAGGAAAGCTAGAATTTGCATCCTTCATAATTGAAGTGACGACTGTATTCCGAGCATTTTCTACAGTCGATTCAAAGCGTTGATCTTCCACTTTGATCTCCTCATTCTGTAGATCGTCTGCCAAACTCCCGATGGATTCCAAGCTCGCTTGCGCGGAGTTTCTGATAGGAGAAAGAGCGTCGATAAGCTTCTCTGTTTGTTGGTCTTCGATATCACCGAGACGTAGCATCGCATTTTCAACTGTGATGTCCTTGTCAGATTGTCCCTCGAGGCTTTGCGTGGTTAACTGAGAGCTTTTCTCGTGAACTGATTCTGGGTTGTCAGAAATGTAGCTCTGCCCATTCTTAAACATGTCATCGTCGCCCTTGTTATGAGATTCTTCTTCCTGCTGTTTCTTTGGCTTTGGTCTAAATCGATTCTTTATGAAATCAAATGGAGGAGACAATATTAGTCTGGGTAATTCTTGTACACTATCTCTAACAAAACTGTTACGCTATCTACTGCCTTTCGAGATCAGATGCAATCTTCTCATTTTCTTAGATGGGCGTTGCAAATCACTTTGAAGCCATAGTCAGGCGATTATAGGGGCTATGCCGTTGCCTATGCAGAGACCCAGGCTGAGGGGCAACCGGTAGACTTCCTGAATTATGGAATCGTTCAAATTCTAGGGTTAACAGACATGTATAGACAAATTTGAATGACCACTCTTCGGATTACGCAGTAGCAACAAGAATTTACCAAACTTAGCTCAGAACATCATCTCTCATTTCTAACTTCTGTGTTTAGCTCTTACGAACGGCTGGCAAGGGCGTCGGAAAACTCAGAAATATCCACAAGAAAGCAGAGTTAGAAGCATCTAATGACACGATGAAAGAGCATTAGTGGGCTGTGAACAGAGGTGCAATCAGTTATTGGGCTCTTGGGGAAGGCGTATCTAGCAGTTCCCAAAATAAGATACCGTATGGCGGAGGACTATCTTATGAAGGATCGCTGGGTATCTGAAGATCTTTGAAAAATGTTACCAACCTAACTCTTTAGCAGATTTTTCAGCTGCCTGATCTAATGCTTGCTCTGGACTAGCCGTACGGTAGTAGACTGAATCCAGTGCTTCCTTTATGAATTCGGCTATCTGTGGGTATTCTGGAACGCTTGGCCTACTTTTTCCCAGTTCTATCATTGATACCAACTGACTGTAATATGGAACGACTTTTGTGGGTTCCTCGGAATATTGACCCTGACCTATGGGAATCTGAGTTGGCATGTTCGCATGCTTCGTCAGATATGGTCCAAGTATCTCCGGTTCTAGCATTATGGTCATCAATTCCCACGCTAAATCCTTATGAGCAGATGTGGTTGGTACTGCAAGCTCCCATCCTCCCATCAACGTAGAAGTTTGATTTTTTTCATTTGGAACTGGGAACATCGGGATGAATCCCACGTTCTGTTCAAAGTTGGTTCGGTTCTGAGATGTCGTTATCGGTATATGATGCTGTAACGCTTCTATCATCACTGCAAATTTTCTATCGAGGAACTCCTCTCCCCAGTAATGTTTCTTTTGAGGCAATATTCCAGCATCAATCTGCTCTTTAATGAAATTTAGAGCTCGTGTACCTTCTGAGCCATTGAACGTTGGATACCAGTAAGCACCTTTCGTCGGGTGCCCTTGTTTCATCGACACGATATCTCCCCCCAGCATCCAAAGGTAGGGGTACCATAAATCAGGAGAATGGTCAGCTCCAGTTAAGTGAACTCCTTCAATATTCCGGGGTCTTAGAACGGCATTCAACTTCTTTGCAGCATCTATATAGCCTTGCCAGGTCGTTAAAGATTTGGCGTCAACTCCGGCCTCGTTTAACATGTCATTCCAATACCAGATTCCTCTCACATCGGTCCAGGCCCATATACCATACACCTTCCCCTTGTGTACTCCACCGTCCCAGTTTGCCTGGTACCACTCGGACTGGCGGCCCCACGCTTCAGTAAAGTTGGTCAAATCAGTGAGTAACCCTTTTTCTGCAAACTCTCCAAGCCAAATTTGATCAAGACTAACAAGGTCGACCGGAGCCTTGGCCTCAAGAGCAGACAATATTTTGAGCCTAGTCTGATTATAGGGGGATGTCGCATAGTTGGTTGCAATGTTCATTTCTGGGTGCCGTTCCCTAAGCTTCTCCATTGCCGGCTCAATTAACGACCCCCACCTTGCCGGGTCCCCCTGGTCTTCCAATAGAGCTGTCAGTGTGACATTCTGCTTCTGGGGTGACGACGCAGCAACATCCATCCCCTGATTTTTTTCATGAGTTCTTTCATAAGAGAGGGGAGTAGAGAATACAATTACAAAGATGACAAAGGATGTTAGAAACGATCTTAACTTTAGAGACGAAAGCAATACCGTTGTTAGACCAAAAGTGTAATATTTAAGCATAATTTTGATCGTGAATTTGATCCTTTTTTCCCATTAATTTGCTCACAACCCAAGATGTTAATATATTGCGTCTTCCAGAACAAACCGAGGATCAGCTGCACGCATGGAATAGGGTGACAATCTAACACGATCAAGATCAACTACTGCTGACGGCCGCTACCGATACACAGAAAGAACACCTTTCCAGAATTCTTGTTCACTTGATCGTCTCGTAGCCTAAAATAGGCGCCAGTACTATTTTTCACAATTTTTAGGAAATCTGCAAGCTCTCTAACAGCTAGAACTGTGGACTGATCCCTTATTGCGCGAATCGCCCACTGCATGTCATTAGAGATAATGAATTCACTACAACCCTCAGATGTAGATGGAACCTCAGCTGCCATTAAGAGAATCCGGTCCTTTGTCCATCCTCTTACAAATTTCAACATCATTTCAGGTAATTCGTTCATGTATAGATTTGCAAGGAGAGATTCCTTGTCGCCTTTTTGTAGTCCTTGTAGTATCTGTAATATTCGTTGCTCATTACAGCGGTGTTGGGTTCCTATTATTGCACCTGATCGATATTTGTGGCGATAAATAGCTAACGGATGAGCAAGTAAGCATTCCTTGCAAATATACCCTGTATATCCGATTACTTCTAGATCCTCGATTCGCAGTTGTGGCTGAAAGTTATCGGCCATATTGGGCTGACAAATAGCTCCTTTGTATGGAAAAAGGTAAGGCCGATGCATCGGTTTCAATGAAAGCTCTTCGGTCAATCTCTTGAATTCGCTCTTACGAAGCTTTTCTAACCATGAGTCAAATGGATCCCTATTGGCATATCTCTCCGCGTCATTCTGTTCGTATATTGAGCCATCATCTAGAAATGATGATCGGCTAAAAATAACAGATGGATTTCGAAAATTAGAATAAGAGCTGTAATAATTAGAATTATGAGATCTGAACTTTGAAAACTTTGAAACTCGATTCATACCCTGAAACGCAAAGGATATCGATCGTAAATCTGAACGATGCTTCCTTTTTATGTGTCGTCCCATGTTCCAGAGCCTTGAAAATGGCTCCCCACAAATATGACAACTGTACGCATTTCTCATCAGCAAAAACTGTCAGCTTTTGAAATCCCTCCTGCAAATCGACCAATTCTCATGTGTTCTGGAGTGACTCCGGAGTAACTCCAGTCACTCCCGGAGTAAGCTTTTCCCATTTGCATATCATGAACATATCGTATCCGATATGTAATACTTTCTTACATGAGAATCTACCAGAACTACAATTGACCTTTGCCCTGGAGCCACAAGACTGCCAGTATCAAATGCTCTACAACTCAGCAACTGAATTAAGAAACTCTAGCCGGACGTAACTGAAGCCTCGTGAAACGAACTACCAATAACTGGCTTTTATCTTGTCGATTACCAGCTCGTGTTCAGGGCCTTTTCTCCTTGCAAACCTTTCCATCGCATTCAAGGGGACACCACCCAATGATCTCGCTAACCCTGCAAAGAACAAAGTCTTTACTGGATTATCTCGTCCAACCTTACGCATGAATTTCTGAATTCCGTACTTGAAATTATGCTGCCACGTTTTGTACATCACACCTAGCTTCGGTGGGTCCATTGTATTGTTTATATCAAAGAAATCAGACTTCTCCAACAACCCTATAGGGACAAATGTAAGTGGAGTTACTGTAAACTTTGAATCCGGCTGTTCTGTCTCCAGTTCATGAATCAATTGAATGGTTTCCCAGCTATCTTCAGGTGTTTCATCATTATTTAGGCCCATTATTAGTGTGAACGCTGGCACCCAATAGTGTTGATTTAAGGTTTTGATGCCGTGCTTCACTACCCAATGCCACTCGCTGGGTTTAAAAGGTGCTAACTTTCGGTCTGCATACTTTCCAATTAAACGAGTGCTTCCCGTTTCAAAACCGCATTGAATTCCTATATGGTTATCGGGAGATGCTCGGATAATTTCAGACACATTGGGAATCAATCTTTCATTGGCGATTGCTCCGGCCAGAGTACCATGAGTAGGATTTGTGTGTTCAATACCTGTGGACATTATGCCTTTGAATAGTTCTTCCAGGGCTTCCCTGTTAGGCTCCATGTTCTTTGTTGTCCTTGGATTTAAGCCATAAACAAAAATGTCGTCGCTATGGATCCACGCGTTCTTGGCGCCCCCATATTTCATATTTACTTCAATCTCTTTCTTCACCTTTTCAACCGGATAATATCTCAAAGGCCTAAGTGTAACATCGCAGAATTTGCATCCCCTCCCGCAGCCTCGCATAACCTCAACCATGCCGTGCATACTAGGGTTTATTATATCGGGAATTTCATCAACCGAAGGCTCATCCCAATAATGGATGAAACGTCCATGGTACATTCTCTCAGGTCGATTGTACTCCTTAATCTCAACTTTGAATTTAGATTTTTTGAACGGATTTGCTGTTTCGAACTCACCTGCTATTAATGCATCAAAAAAGCTAGCACCAGCACCATCTAATTCTGGGCCGATCCCTCCCAGATCTCCCTCAACTATTCCGTATAAGCCATACTCTTCAATTTTTGGGGGATCATAATTGTACTGCCACGTTCCAGAAGCTCCCGCAATGACTTTAGCGTTGCTCCCGTTCTCCTTTTTTGCTTTAGAAATTCGCAAGTGAAGATCTCTACAATAGAATTCGTCATAGGACATGTGTTTGCGTCCGTATGTAAAAGTCATGGTAACCGGACCCATACCAAGAGGATCCATCTCATAAGTACCGACGACCTGTGTTTCTGGTCCTATAAACTTCTCTACGTAGTCCGGATGGGCCACTACAACATCTTCTTTGCTGTAACCATCTCTGATAAGCGATGATTCAACTTTTCTTAAGCCGTAAGGAGCATATTTTGCAATCCCGTTGAGATTTTCAATTGGATTGCAGATAAAATCAAACAAGAGCCTTGGAGTTACCTGAGGGCCCAATATCTTGTACCAGAATGACCTTGGATCTCGATTAACATCAAGAGCTGGAGCGCAGCCAAAGAAAGATGCTAATGATATACCCCTATACGGGGACATTAATGTCCTATCTGCTGTGAGAACAACTTTTGGATATTTCATGAAGTATTAGTACGCCGATCCCTAAGCATATCAATTCCACATAGATATTAAGTTTTTTAATTTAAGTGAGAATTCCGAAGTATGAATTGAATTAAATGCTGAAAACTATTACAAGAGTTACATGAGATTAAATAGCCTTATAAAGACAGACTTTTCTCGTACACCGAATCATCGTGGGGCTCCAAAATCGGTCAGCTCTTGCTACTGGAATGATCCACTCTAAGCCTTTTCTTTTCGCACAGCTGGTTCATCTCTTTTTTGATTCAGTTTAAACTGTAATATGAACAGAAACATACTTTCTACACAAGGTTATTCATCCGAAGGCAGAAAAATAAAGAAGGCTTCCGAACAGAAATTCTGTATAAAAGGTACGTACTATGGAATATTATGGTGCACGCAAGGAATGGAATATTGTCATCTTATCCACACATAAGTTGATTTCTCTGATCATATGAAAATAGCAATTCATCAATACTATGCAAATCCGTAAAAATCAACCTCATTCCTGGTAACTATAATCTAATAACGCAACCTATTTTCCCATGACCGAAATATTGTCTTTAATTCCCCGCAATTTGAATTGATACATCTCTCTATAAAGTTCGGTATAAAATTGAGCATAGCTTGCAGCAGCTTGGTAAGTTGTAAATATCACCCTCAATTCTGGAATAGCGACTCGATTACCATACATGTCGAGCGCTTCGATCACGTAACGCCTAGGGAGCTTTTTCACTTGCCTCATGATCAGATATACTGCGAGCAACAGAAAGGCTACTGCTGATATCATTACCATTACACTTCCAAATTCCTTGGCAAAGTTCAATATATGGGTTAAGAAATTCTCGTCAAGCCATTTGTATGAGAAATCAATACCCCTAAAAAATAAACTTACGATTAAATCATACATATTTAGCTCACGACTTTCTCCGGTTGAAACTCTAATCGTTTACATGCTATAATAATTTACCTGCCACCAGGGTTAATCGTATACATTTGCAATGTGATACCAGAAAGCTACGACAAGCTGTAAAAATTCCACCACATACCTTGAATTAAGTCGGGTAACAAAAATCTATTTCTTTGCCCCAAGAGATCTATTCTTCAATCTAAGCTGACTTCCTCTACACTTTCTGCATTGCTGTGCTGATATTGGATTTCTACCGCCGCACTTGAAACATATTTTGAAAAAAAGTCTTCGCTGCTGAGCAATTTGTTTCTTAGTAGCATCTGTGATCGGCATGTACATCGTCTCTGTTCTCCAAAGAATATTTTTACTTTTCCATTTACCAGAGGCCGTTCGATGCTGTGACTCATTCTGAGGGATCTGATAGCGAACCTGGATTGCGCAAGAACTTTCGTTTTCCGGTCTGATTCCAAATATGCATGCCTCAAATTAAGATCTATTAACTTTATTTACACTAACAAACATCTCTGGCTGCACAACAAGGAGGGAGAATTGCTCCCAAGAGAGATAATAATTGAGTAAGGTAACTAGAATAATGGTTGTGGCACAACCAAATGGTCCAAATGAAGGAAACTCTATCTAATTATGACTTTCACTTAAAGGATCTTTACCAACTACTATTTTTCCGGTACAAAAACCTTTAATCATGCTAACAATATGTGGCATTAGCGAGTATGGAAACCTGCTCTTATTAAATATTGTGGTATATCTTCGGCAGGATCGTGAGTTCATATCTTACTTCTGTCCTGAATTTGTTACGTCTCAGCTTCACATAACGTTTTGCAAGACTTTTTATAGGACCTTCAGGAATCAGCGCCTCAGCACAAAAATTTAATACATGTTTACCCGATTCGAAGCCCTTTAACATTACCCAATATCCATCTGTAACAGAGCGAGTATATCCCTTTCTTACTCCATAAACATTGTTCTGTGGAAAGATAAGATCGAATACTCGAGATCTGGCTCTGAACCTCTGTAGACTTTCTACATTACAACCGTCGATATTCAATTTCATATAGGTAACTAGATCCATTAGATACTTTGCCCTGTCGACTAATCCTTCTTCAGTATCGATCTGTTCGCCATCTTCGGCGAATGAACATTCCTTTTCAATTACAGGAAAAAAAAGAGCCTTAGATGAAGGTATAACGCAGCTCCTCCTCACGGATGTGCCAAAAGTCCCTGCTAAGAACCAAACTGGTCCCCTCTGATTGACAGCACACCTTATTCCAGACGTATCAAGAATTGGACTGCCACTTCTTGGAATAGACAACGACCATTTTATCCATTCTTCTGCCCATTCACTGATAGGCCTGCCGTAGGGTGCGGATCCTGGATGATAGACATGTCGACCAATGATAGCTGAGTTCAAATTATCTCACTCAAAATTTCTTTCATTGGATGGGTTCATAGATCATATATATCCATTTACGCTTTCTCACAATACCGCCAATGTTCAAACAGCATCAAGAACTTAATGCATGATTTACCACTATACAAGCTCCGATGTGACTCGATTGCTAGTGTTTGAATGTCTCATCTGAGAGAGACCACTTGGAAAAGTTCATATTTTTTCGCAGACTCACAGCTAAAGGAGACATTACTTTATCTTTAGAGTATAGTGTACTTCTGTTCTATAGTTGCGTTCTAATGCGCGAAAATAAATTGAATAGGTTCTCTTGGGCAAAGGTTTCAGAAAGATCCAAAATCCATCCGATACCGCAGTTGAAGTTCCAGATCTTGAATTGAATAAGTTATTGTCGGGGTATAAGATTTCGAATGGATCAGAGCCTACTCTACATACCTCATTCGTAACAAATTGGTCATTAATTTTCAACTCCATCTCAACTCCATTTTTCAGATCTTTTCCTGCCTTATGCTTCAGATCATTATCATTTTTGATTTCGGGATATTCAAAGTAGGACACCAGATTATTAACTATTGGAAACAGAATTGCCTTACCTAAAGGTATCACACATGCTCTATTACCTGATAGTAGCGGAACAGCTGTTCCAGCCAAAAACCATGCGTCTTTGTCGAATTGATTTTGGGCACAATTGGTGCCAACCTCGTCTAACGCCGGGTTATGCGACTTAGGAATCGCTATCAGCCATCTCCACCATCTTATAGTCCACTCACTGAAGGATATCCCATATGGCTTCGAATCACAACAAAATGCAAGTCCTAATTCGTGTCGCATATTTATAGAACTTCTTCGACGGATTTTGGCTCTTATCTCATGTTCTGGTAACGAACACTTTCTTATAATTCATAATAAGAGGCATCTAATTCTTAATTACGTCTATCGTATACTGAACCTCTATCCTTATTTTACCCGCGAGACAGGAACCAGATGTATGCAAAGTATGTGAACCTGCAATTAGTGGTCGCAAGAAAAGCCAGTAGCCATCAGAGATACCAGTTGTCCTTCCAGGCGAGGCGTTATAAATATTGTTGTACGGAAAAGTGAATGTAAAAAAATCAGACCTAACTCGGTAATTGTCTAACTGGCCGATCTCTGTTCCATCAATAACCGCTCGCTTATTCAAGAGATCATTCGTGTTCTCTTCCACATATGTAAGTAATTCTTCTTCGGTCTTCAAGGCAGGAGCTTCTGCAAAAGAAGTGGTTACATTGATCACAGGCAATAGTATGGATTTACCTTCTTCAATTCGAATATTCCTTCTGGCTTTGCCACCATATGTTCCAACTAAAAAGAATGGGTCAGAATATTTTTGTTGTGTCTTTTGAAGTAAAGTACCGTCAACATCGTAACCTGGATTCAGAGGTTTAGGTATCTCCAAAATCCATTTCCACCACTCTGCAGTCCATTCTGCCCATGTTCTGCCTATTGGCGATTCTGCTCTTGAGTATACAAGATCACTTGTTTTATTCGAGATATCTGGTTCAATCATGCACTCCAAAATATATGTTGCTAAATGTATTTTAAGCTGAGTGCTGTTCTAGTGAATTTGGTATGAAATTAAGTTTGTCGATAAGCGTACAACGAGTACGGTCAATTCATTCTGATTTCACCTCATCTTCACCTTGGGTTAGACTTTAGCTGACCGTAAATAGATAGTTAAAGATAAAGCAGTGAATGCCACGTTCACATATATGTGTGTGTAAACTTTTTAGAGCAACAACCGCCTTAGTCATGTACTCTTTAGTTTGCACCATCTAGGGCTAGTTTTGGAGGTATTGCAAAAGATTTGAAGGCCCTTTATCGGTAAGACACCAAATCCCAGCTGCTAGTCTCCTGTGGAATTCTGATCGAAGTCAAGTAGATTTGGCTATAAGGACAATCATCAAGATGGACCTGAAAACTGGAAGATATTAGATAGCCGGACAAAAATTACAACATTACCCAGAAGAGTAAACGACACATAGTCAATGAATATGACTGCGTCGCCGCGACGTAATGACAAGGCCTTTTTGGTCCAATAAAACACAGATGTGGAGCTCTTGGTTAAGCTACTTGGAGTACTTGCTAGCATTTTGGATCCTTTATACGATATCTCCTCCTTCTTTTTTTACTTCTCTTATAACGAAGTCTAGATATTTTCTTAATTCGTTTTCATCCAGTTCGAATTGCGTTTCCGTATTTATTTCTAATTTGGCTTTGTCTGCAGTAATCTTGCCGACAGTTTTCTGGATCTCACTTTCGAATTGTGCATGTCCTATTAGATTCAATAGCTTTGATTCCGTTGCATGTCTGTGAATGGATTTGCGCAGACTAGTGTTTGCTGAAACAAGAACTGCTGAATTATAAATTCCTAACAATATCAAATAAGCTGCTATATTCAAAACCGTGATTGTTGCGAGCCCAAAGGCAGGAAACGCAGGAACTATTTGTGCTGTTGCCTGGTTTGCAGCAAATAGCAAAAATATGCCCCAACCAGAAATAATCATATATGTTCTTATATTCCTCTCATAACTCAGGGTTCTAGATATGTTCCAGAATGCCGCACCGAAGATCAATCCTCCTATCGGTTTGCTTAATGATAAAAATGCCCCTAGCGTAATAGAAACGGTTACTGGATCAATCGGCAAGTAGGAGACCAGTAGCTTGCCTAAAAAAAACTGGTAAAAGTAGGCTATTACAAAATAAACGAGTGGTATAGCTAGTATAATCGCGTACACTACAGAATTGATTAGCTTCTCTCTGTAGTAGTTCATCAAGATTGCCGTAGTAACCCAGATACTAAAAAACGAGGTAAGGCTAGAGAATGAGTAGATACTTTCTAATAATGTATGACGACGGGTATAGAAATCTCCACTAGCTCCAACGAATTCCCCGATACGATGTGGTAAGTCGTTCACCTTGGCACTTGCGTAAAAGGCGGTCACGACTAGATTAAATGCTATCACCAACATTGATATAAAATATAAGAGGATGATCAAGCTACGATTTGACTTGTACCATGAGAAAAACAGCATAGACAACCATGTTATCAGGGCTGCAGATGTTCCGTAACTTATAGCGATTACGAAGATACTGATGGTAGTGTCATGGTATTTGTTATAGAACTGCTGAAATATCACAAATCCTATTAAAGTTCCTAGTACGCAAAGGGATGTTAACGAAATTGCATAGAAAATCTTTACTTTAAATGTCTTATTTAATGGATCTCTTTTGATAGAGTTCTGAAAATATTTGATTATAAAAAATTGTAAAAATATACAAAATGAACTGTTAACGGAAAATAGAATTAACTTACTTTGCATAGGAATCAGATATTTATCGGTCAGATCATAGATCTTCACAACTGAAATGTCGATTAGTACGGTCAGGATTAACGCAATCATAAGTACAGAGAATTTCTTACGACTAAATGATTTTTCCTGCTCAGTAAGCAACTTTGACTATTTATACTACGTGAGCTCAACATAATCTTTTTGTATTAGAGCACTGTTCTATGATTTCGATAGAATGACTATATCCGTCTCCGTTTCGTTGTCTGTTCTCTCTGTGTTACTATTCTCCGTCCCGCTATCGCAGGTCGTGGCATCAGGTTCAGTAAACATTTTTCCCCCGGGAAGCAAACCATACGGTTTGTCATATGCCGAACATGCTGAGAACTTCTGGAAATGGATGATATCAATACCAGCTGACAAGAGTCCACGGAACGATCCTACTGGAGAAAGATGTGCGTATGGTCAGTCCAATACAAATTCTTCAGTTTTTTATCTAAGTGCGAACACTGGAGGTAAATCTGAGAGAGCTTGTACTGTGCCAGCTGGGAAAGCTCTGCTCATACCTGTAATGCAGGTAGAATGGTCCGACAAGGAAGCTCCAGGTGCATCGGCAGAGGAGTTACACACAAGCGCCAAGAAAGATCAAGATAGTGTGAATAGTTTGTATCTCAAGATAGGCGATAAGGAATACAATTATCAAGATATTCTCAAGTATAGAACTCATACGAACGCTTTCGATGTTGTCTTTCCTGATAACGGAATTTTTGGTGTAACGGAGGGTGGCCATTCTAAAGCGGTTGCTGATGGGTTTTACATAGTAACTGAACCCCTCACAAGGGGCAATTACACAATTCATTTTAAGTCAAGTTTACTTTCCCAAGACCCAGGAGCTCAAGAGCCAAATTTTGCACAAGATATATTATATAAAATAACTGCAGAATAAATATCCGGTTCCTAAATTGCTATGTTTTTATTTCTATTAGGAAAACATTTTCGTCTGGTGTCGAATAATTACAGTTACAGTGGTTTATCCCACGAAAGCCATCTTATGACAGCATTCACTACCGCAATTCTTACTTAAAAAGAAGTGATAAAATAATGATTACATCAGATTACTTCTAGTGCTTGCGTTATAACTTCGTAAAATGATTGTTGTAGACAGGGAACTCTGTCTGGAACGCATATTTGCCTTTTAATACGTACAGTTCCATTTGACAGCGGAATAGGAGTAGCGATTTCGGTATTTCCCAAAATCCATTTGGCGGTACATCTCTGCTCATCTTCTTCGTGAGTTTTTTTCACGCCTTTACTGGACGATCAGATTATTCGTTTAATGGGTAGTTTAGCTATGTGATGCATTCCTAAAAGGACCATAAACTATCGCCATTGTTGTCTATTGATATGAACCTTAGAACGAACGCAGAGTAGAAGGATATTGTATAGGTGTTCCACTTTTAGTAAATAACGTAGTGTTGCTACAGATATTGACCGGTCGGATACCAAAAATCGTTGTGTTCCTGGATAAATCACTAGGATTATACAATACGACAGCAGGGAGGCTGACCTCGCTCGCCAAATATGAATAGATTATGAAGTAGAGACATTCTCTTTTCTGACGTTACTTATTTCTATCCATTGATTCGTTTTCATCCAATTCTTCTTGCCAGATTTAGCTTAAAAAAACTTATTAATATCGAGTAAATAGAGTGACGTTATGGCAAATGTTACTCCTCAAGTCCCTTCCGAAGGTAATGTTAAAATATTTTGGCAAAAAATCTGTGAGTTGCCGAGAGATGAAAATCCATCCATAAACAATAATGGGGGAAAAGACCAAAATTTCAATAGTCTAATAGGAGATGACACCATTTTCTATTTGTCTTCCCAAAGAGAGGGTCCAGGCCAGAGAACATCTAATGTTCCTGCGGGGAAGAAAATTTTTATACCTGTACTCGGTGTAGTGGCTACCGAGTTTGAAAGCCCCAACTCATCTGTGGCGGACTTGAAAGATCTAGCGAAAACGGATCAGGATTCCATCACAGAGCTATCTGTTGAATTAAATGGAGTGCCGGTTACGAATTTAAACAACTACATAGTTACCACTGGTGAATTTAAGGTTAAATTTCCTGACCCTACACAAGCCGTTTTTCAGGGTAATTGTGGTCCACAGGATAGCAAAGCCGTTGCGGACGGTAGATACCTAATTATAGACCCGCTATCAAAGGGAGAAGAGCTTACTATACGTATCAGAGGGAAAATACTTGTTGATCCTGGTGTTCGAAGTCTAGAACGAGGATTTAACGAAGATCTGACTTACACTCTGACAGGCGTGTAAATTATTTATTTATTTTTATCGCTTCTTTTGGTGGAGTCTTAAAAGTATGTAGAAGATTACTGGACGCTATCTATTATCCTATTAAGAATAGGACAATCTATCCTGCTCGAGATAAACATATGTAATACTCTTTCTGTTCTTCTGAACCGTTTTCGACGATCCGCCTATTCATGTACTCGGGTATTATGAAACATGTATACCTTTGCCTGCGGAAATTTCCCTTTCTTTGGAAATTCGTGCTAATGCTACGGTTTAAACTGGATCTATATTACTATTTATCAAATGGGATTGGTGCAGCATAAAAATCAGGATTGAAGCTGACGACTTACAACGGTTAAGGGTGAAGTGGGTTCCGGAGCAAATTTGTGATTTGGTATGTGTATGGGGCTAAAATATCAGTGGTGCTCTGCCCCATATGAATACGTCGATGAATTTTTGAATGATCCTAGCTCTGGCGGTATTCTATGATGGTATTCAGATCGGTACAATAGCCAAACGAAGCGGGGATTACATATATTGATAGGTATCGACTTGCCTACTTTGAAATACAATGAAGGATGTTCTTGATCTTACCGAAATAGTACACGGACTAAGACAGGAGAGGAAATACTTGACGGACCTTTTCAGCTCCCATGGGATCGAAGCGGGAATTCTATATCTTTTTGATGGTCAAGAAGACGTTCAAACCCCACATGATGTCGATGAAGTATACTTTGTTCTGGATGGAAATGGATATATAGATATTAATGAAAAGAGGCGTAGAATCACCAAGGGCAACCTCATTTTTGTTCCATCGAATGTGAAACATAGGTTCATTAGAGATGATCTAGATTTGATTATACTTTACTTTCTAGGGGGATAGGTATTCATTGACGATGTCGCTAATGTTACCTTTTTCAAGATCCACACCCTTATTGGTAGCAATCTACAAAATTTCTCAATTCCAAGGATCTCCTCGATATTTCAGGATTTTAAAGTTTGGTCAGGCGGTAGTCTAGTCACGGACTTGACTAATTCATTGAGGTCCTTGGTCTTTGCAAGATCGGTGAATTTCACAGAGTGTTTCTTTGTTCCTTTCTCCACAGTGATATTGTAAGTGTAGTAGTCTGCAGCACCTCTGTTATTCGATAACCTAGTTGTTTCAGAAGGTAAGTTAAAAAAATCAGATTGTTCTAGAAGCCTTTCGAAGTTTGTGGCCTTTGACTTTGGAAGCTTCTCTGTGTCAATCGTTCTCGAATAGACAAAGCCCAGTATACCTCCACTTCGTTCGAAGCTTATTTTCAATTTAGATACTGATTTATCTGCGCAGATAGAGATTTTTTCCTTTTTGGTCGGCAGACCCGTAACGCCAACGGGTTGGTATCAACGATCTGACTACCAAATATGTCTAGGAATAGTTCCAACAACGAATATTTGCTGGATTTATATTAAAATGTACCCGCCTTGTCGATTTTCAACATGCAAGATAGTGAAATAGGATTCCGTAATGCGAGCCCTATTTGGAGAGTTGTCGTAATGATAAAATTATGACTCATGTAATCCATAGCAACAATATTATCTATTGACACAAGAGTACCTACGTGCCGGACTACTTTGAAATTGAAAGATTGACTGAAGACCTAGCTAAATTATATTCATGTTCCTGCGCAACCAGCTGGTTTAAGGTAGAAAAACAGATGAATCCAGCAAGACAAGAATTTAGAAATAAAGTAGGCGAATTCATGCGTCATTTTGAGTATACTCTTTCTACCTTTCCCAACAGCTCCGAAAGTGAAAAGTTCAAAAACTATACACGAGGTTTATTGGAGAAGCAAATTAAACTCGTTTTGGAAGGAAACAATAATGAGGTCGAAAAAAGATACAATTACTTTGTTAGTCTTAGGTAGTTTTTTATGTTGCTTTCCTACATGCGTATCAAGAAACTTAACAATCAAGAGCCAGCAGCATCTATATGGTATGACCTTTAACAGTTGAGATAATGCTATCGGAAAGGATTTATGATGTACTCTATGAATTAGGCTACAGAGGTATCAGCTATGAAAGTAACTTTATCAGCAATAAAGGCAGATATTGGCGCAATTGGAGGTCATACACGACCAAGTGATGAACTTTTGCAGACCGTTAAAGATTCTGTTAAAGAAAATTCAAAAAATCTACTGATCGATGTATATATTGGGTATACCGGCGACGATATTCATATAATTATGACTCATAACCATGGAGTTGACAACGAGAAGATTCACAAATTAGCATGGGATGCGTTCACTACAGGAACTAAAGTTGCAAAAGAACAAGGGTTATACGGAGCAGGACAGGATCTGTTGAAGGATGCTTTCTCTGGCAACGTAAAGGGGATGGGACCAGGCGTTGCAGAGATCGAGATGGAAGAACGGCCAAGTGAGGTCTTTAGCATTTTTGCGGCTGACAAGACCGAACCAGGAGCTTTCAATTTTCCCTTATGGCGTTCATTTGTAGACGCAGGCACTAATACGGGTTTGTTGATAAATGAAAAACTAGCTGCCGGTGTCATCTTCAGGGTCATGGATGTGATGTCAGGTAAGTTGGCCAGCCTGAAGATGTGGGAGGATAAGGCAGAGCTAGAAGCCGCCCTTATGTATCCTGGTAGATTTGTCGTTCACTCAGTCGTTTCCTCTGAGACGGAAGGTGGTGAAACGATCGTCTCTGCTTCAACAGATAGACTGCACAATATCGCTGGTACTTATGTAGGGAAGGACGATCCCATCATGATCGTTAGAACTCAAAAAGATTTTCCTGCCACCGAAGAGGTTGGAAGCGCATTCAATAACCCTCACTTTGTCGCAGGCAACACACGCGGAAGTCATCATATGCCATTAATGCCTGTGAAACTGAATTCGGCGGCATCTGTGAACTATTCCCTGCCAATAGTATCATGCCTAGTATTTAGCATGCATAACGGCAAATTGGTTGGTCCCCATGACGGATTTGGCACTGCAGATTGGGAACTACAGAGACTATGGGCCGCAGAGAGGGCCATGATAATGCGTAACCAAGGATTTATTCATCCAGCTACGTTAGTACCAGAAGAGTTGGAATATAACAAGGGATACGAAGCAAGGATGAAGAAACTCAATCAGAAGTTCAAAGATATAGACGAGGTATTACGAAGGACTAGATAGCAAGTAGTAATACTAAATGAAAAAAAGCTACCAATTTTGTGTAATACTTTCAAAAACAAGCTCTGATACGCTTTTGAGCGGCCAATGAATGCTTCAATACTAGTGATTCAGCAGTCATTCACTAGAGGATCCCTAACAGTATCGAGAAGAATCTGGCTAGAGGGTACCAGATTTGTTGTGAGCAAAAAATGAGCCTAAATTCTCCACTCATCATCAATTTTAAGAACTATACAGACATAGGCGGAGAGAAAACCCTCGAGTTGTCCAAAGTAGCAGAGCAGGTTCGCAATAGTACCGGAGTCGAAATCGTGATCGCTCCTCCCCAACCCTCTCTCAGTCAAGTCTGTACCATGGTAAAGACTCCCGTCATAAGTCAACATGTCGACTCTTCCACGCCTGGTTCAACGACAGGATACTTTGTTCCTGAAATTGTGAAATCTTACGGAGTTATCGGTTCTCTGATAAACCACAGTGAACATAGAATTGACAGCCTAGATTCCATAGGTGAGCTTGTGGAGGTCTTACGAGGCTTACCAATGGTTTCTGTTGTCTGCGCTAGGACCGTAGAGGAAGCTAGAGACATTGCGAGGTTTAATCCTGATTTCATAGCCATTGAACCTCCGGAGCTTATAGGTTCCGGGAAGGCGGTTTCAAAGGAAAACCCAGCAATAATTACAGAATCCATAGCCGCCGCTACCGAGCAGTCCAAAAGTTCAAAGGTAATATGTGGTGCTGGAATAATTGACAGGACTGACGTTGAAAGTGCATTAAGACTGGGTGCAAACGGCATTCTAGTCGCCAGCGGTATCATAAAGGCACCTTCGTGGCATGATAAAATATACGAATTAGCTCTGGGTTTTAAAACTTAGCCTTAGTAACCAGTCAATCAATCATTTACTCAATTACTCAGTCAGGCCGCTCTTAGTAGTCATCACAAACGAACTAAAATACCAACCAAGAGTTGACCAGAATTTGGATCCAAGGGCCTCTTTTGGCTGATCCGCTTAAATCACTAGGAGAAGCTAGCCACATTTCTTGAAAGTCTCTACATGCAAAGTAAAGAAAAGTTGATGAAATAAAAACAGGGGAGCTTCTTGAACCGCTACCAGATTGAAGAGCTCGGCTACTATACTAGACTAGACTCCGATCTGTCTAGCCAGCTTCACGACCTTTTTACCATCTACAGTAAGCTTGTTGTACACTCTATTCTTTTCTACCTTTCTTTCAACAAGACCAATCTTTTCAGCTCTTACCAATAGCTTGTGTCCATATCCGTATGCACCTAACTTATTAAGCAGTTCCCTTGTTGGGTAATCAGAGGCTCCTATAGTCTTCAGCAGTCTGACGATTGCCCTCTCCTTAACCAAGATCCTCAGTAACTGGACCTGTTTCATGTTTATGCTGTTGGCCATCTCACTATTTAACCGTTACTATACATTGGCAACACGGTTATATATAAACTCTTCGATCATAAAACAAGTTTCGAACCAGAAAAGTTTCTTGTTTTCGCATAATCCCTTGATCTGTTATAACAAGATAATGAGATAATAACATAATCAGCAAGTTCTTTTTGATTGGATCGATTTATTGCCTTTAACTGATGCTTTCAGATTGCTCTTCTTTTCTTCTTTACTAATATTGGTTACAGAGATCAAAGATCGGTATCAGATCAACGATACCTAGGGAGGATTAACGTGGAAGTTGTTGTCAACTTCATTGTCACAGTATGCTATATCTGAGCTGCACACATTAGTTTGATTTATGTCTTCCTTTACAGCGATACCTACAGAACCACTGTAACCATCAGGCGTACCTGATAACTGCGTATGCTTGGCAGTTTTTTCGTGCATTGAAGTCTTATCTCGCTGAGAATCGTCGTCGTCGTCGTACCTATCGTCGCGGTCGTCGGATCCATATACGGAGGAGAGAATCTTAGAGGCCTTACCGTTGTCCGATAATAGACCTAACTGTAATACAAGTCCCAAAGCCATTCCTAAGACCAAAATAACCAAGATTTGCTTAGATCCTTCCAATTTCTGTGGGACATAATGGATAACACATTAGTCATATTTCTGCAGTTTCTAATATTGCAACCGAAGACACTTTATAGAGAATTAGTTTCAGGTCTCTTGCCTAACTCTTTATTAGAAAATTCACACCGTGGATTCACAGGGATAGGGATAGGTATATCACAACATATGTTGTATTCATATGTAAGATTTAAGATCCTACGATGACACCATCGTCGTCGGGCAGAAGATTTCTCAAGGTCAGTAAGGCAATTCGATAAAATTTAGACTTAGGCTTAAGCTTATGCTTATGCTTATGAACCCACTCGCTTCATCTTGGATCCACACTTGGGACAGGCCACCTGATTATGTTTCGTTCCGCAGTTCATGCAGTAATAGTTAAGAGAAGACCCAGAGCTATACCCGCCAAACATTGAGGTTCCAGACATTCCCATTCTCTTCAGCGCTCGTTTCCTGACATAGAAACTAAGGAGTATGAAGACTCCAATTATGATGGGTAATGAATATGGAAAGGGCACAATAAATGAAATGGCGAGGCTTATTACCAGAGATATTCCTATCCACATTAGCTGCTGTGATAGAAAGTCCCTATTATTGCTCAACTCAATATTATGTAACGTCATGTTTATTAAATGCTACTACCCTCTTGGAAAAAAGAGGTGAGCTTACATGAAGGTAACGCCTGCATTTGCCATACTCCTCCAGAACTGTTCCTTGGATAGTTACAAGAGGACTCTATTAAAATGAAATATTATCAACTTCATTATCGCCTTCAGTTGTCTTCGATTTGCCAGATCTGTACCAGTCACATTTAAATAAGCATCTACTTCATCAAGCCCTACATCGACCAAACCGATGGGGAACAGTGCCTAGTGATAGTGTGGTGAAAGCTGCACTGCGCTAGGCGCAAATAATTTAGAACAGCGTCCAACGTTTTCGATCTTATTGTGACCTCTCTAAATGATCTCGGCTGAGGCTCACCTATCTATAGAGATCGTTTGTACAAAAGTCAGGCAGGCAGGCAAGCCATTGGCGATCAGGTTACTGCAGGGTTTGTTGTTCTCCAGCTAGATCCTATGGTGGTCTTAGACAGCTCTAAATTCGATCTCATCATAGGCATCCTTAACTGCTAGCAAAAACAAAGTGTCTTCGTAAATTAAAACCCAGTCTTTGATGCCCACCACGGGAAGCTTCCGCACCAGAAGCTTTCCATGCTCCTTGATCTCTGTTATGATAAAGGCGTACTTGGGCAAAGCCCTATCTTTTAATCGGAAGAGGCTTTCCTGTAGCTCTATCCCAGGTCTTCCTCCCTGGATGTTCAGCCCTACTTTATCACCATATTTGTTGACGATCTTTGCAGTTACATAACTTTCGGCAATCTCAAACTGTTCGATATTCAGTAGAGCTTTAGCAAGCGCAGACGCAGAATCAGGGATCTGCGGAAATAACTTCTCCGACAAAGTGTCGAAAAACGAGTTTGATCGCATGAATTTATGCAACCGACATTGGTCGATACATGTATATATGAATTTAAATCAATCTCCGTGATTTCCTGTGGACGGATATTCTTGGAACTGGATATGATGGGTATTCTTGATAAGAGGTCTTGACATTATGGACGACGTCTTCTGCCTATGCCTATGAACATTGAGAATTGTGAGAAATACTGCCACTGCCTCTTGCTAGAGAAATCTTATGCAAATGCAATAGATTATAAGACGAAGTTATTGGAAATTTACATGGCGTGATGGAAGATGGAGACAGATTTCATGAAATCGTTGCGAACGATAAACAGCGATGGCTTCAAGTGGATCGATCTTCCGAGACCGACGCGACAAGAGATGGATGCCCTCGGCAGAACTTATTCTTTCCACGATCTGAATCTTGAAGATTCACTGTCTAAGACTCAGCTTCCAAAGATTGAAAGACACAGTAATTATATCTTCATAATCATGCATTTTCCATCAGCGGGCAAAGAAAGACCTAACGTACCTAAGGTCAGCCAACTGTCAATCTTTCTTGGGTCAAATTACCTTGTAACTGTGCACCAAGGAGAGATCGAACCATTGATGGACCTGTTCAGCATGTGCAAAATCAACGAAGCCCAGAGAGAGAATCTGATGGGTAAGGAGCCTGGTTACCTGCTTCATACCATTATCGATACCTTAGTAGATGATCTCTTCCACATATTGATGAAGATTGTCGGCAACCTGGATG
>JBKPHJ010000497.1:0-5508 GCA_046729835.1 Thermoproteota archaeon | reverse complement strand
CTTTATTCATGTAATTCAGGAGAGGAAAGATCAGAAAATGTAAAAGTTGATCTATTCGGGAAATTTAGATACTATGAAGTTAGCGGTGGTAGTTTCAACAAGCTCAAGTTCATCAAATACTGATATGATTTTAAATGAAATACGATACAATCGTTGTATCTCCTAGCGAAGAAACGTGTATAGGTACATAGATAGATGTATCGTCATCATCACTTGGAGTAAAAATTCTACATTTTTCTTTAAAGATATCTTCTGATCGAACTAATAGCTTATGGAAAGAGCTTTAAACTTATCACATAGACTATAAGTCATCACGTCGGAACTAATTTGGCTGATTTGAGGTTTGTTGAACTTTGAAGAATGTTTAATCTAATGCAAATGCACACTTAAAGATATCCCTACTCCTCCGATGAGTTCTTTGTAATTTAAATACGGACAGGTTGACCGATCAGTTTGATAAAGTAACGACGCGTTTCTATGCCCCTTTTTAGAGCTGTGCACTCGTCGAGAATATCAAAGATGCTAGGGAAGATATACACATGAATACCGATATAGTTGACGTTAGAAAAACTTATGATTATTTGCGAAAATCTCAGACTCATATTGTACAGTCTTCGGAGATAGCTACAGCATGCGTATGTCAGAATTTGTTTAAATTGGATTACCCATATGGCGCAATTAGAGGTGATAAGGATTACCTAATCGCTAACAGTTCATGACATAATGAGCTTATGCATGGGCGGTCCGATTATTGAAATATTTGCATCAAATGATAATCAATATAGCAAGACTTTTTCCGATTAGGCACGTGAATGGTGGCAGTATCATTTATCAATACAAGATATCAAGGAAAATAACAGTCTGGCTCATCCAAGAGATAAATACTCCCCTGAAAAATGCTCATGGAATCAAAACTCTCCCTGTTTGGTTCCTTCCCGACGGCAAAGACCGGAGCGACATATCAAGTCCTGAAGTTAGACAATGTACTGTTCCTCAGGGAAAAGCACTCCTAATCCAGATAGTTGGTAGCGGCTCTAGCACTGGCGAAGGATTTAGAAATGATCAAGAATTACTTGACCGCGCTGTATGGGGTACTTCCCACCGCGGAATTCTTTGCTAGTATGTGCTAATCATAGGTTATACTTTCTTGCTTCTTCATTCTGCATACAGTATCGAATCTTTGTATTAACTAACGTAAATTGTTACCCCCCTCGTATCCTTATCTTCAAATAGTATAGACATAAATTGAATAAAGGTAGGTATTGAAACTCAGTCCTATATATAGAATTATTCAGCTTTCTCAAAACACGGCTACATGGTGGACTCTTCTGTCGGTATTTGTAGGAATAGGTGTTAGTCTATTACTGGTTCCTTACTACGGGGGACTTGTAGTAGTTATTCCAATAATAGTTTTCCTCTTGGCGGTACGTGCTGGTAGAAAGGATACAATAGAAAACTACAGAAAAAATAAGTGCAGATATCCGCTAAAGATTGGGATTCTTAGGGGATATGTGCCTGACAACAATTGGAATCTGTGCCCGTTAGGTGAAGGAGTCAAATCATCAGAAGACTGGCAAAGAATTTTCAGATCTAAAAATCATGATTACTTTTATTATGATGCATGTTTGATTTTTCCTCATCAAATTGATAATTCATTTGTTATTATTATTAATCCATATGGAGAAAGATATCTAGAAGAAGACCTCGCTCGTCGAAGAACTTTCCATAGAATTAAAGAATACCTCAAAAGAGGGGGTATTTTTGTAAATACTGCCGGACTTGCCTTCTACTATATGCTAGACATTAGAACAGGTTTGATATTTATCACTGGAGAGCAGCTGGAATCAGTAGTTCCAATAAGTAGATTATACCAAGACGGGAGAATCCGACCAGAGGACCTGAAAGTTTTCAATAAGCCAAACGCTACAGATTTCCTTCATTCATGGCAACGGGAAAATTTTAATTTAAAAACTACCTCGGGAGGAGAAATAGAATTATCTGTGTTCCAGATAGATACAGATAAGGAAATTGTTGATGATATTGCTAATATAGGAGGTACGAATAGGGTTACAGAATTCAGGTCGGCTATTTATAGCCCGAACCTAATTCCGCTTTTGAGGGCATTAAGACCGACGGAATCAGGGCAATACGAGTGTTATCCTTTATGTGCGGTAAAGGTTGAATTGGGATATTTGATCTTAGCAGGGTTCAAACCTGGTACTTTGGGGTGGTTTGAAAAGATAACAGTTGCTATTATGAACTTAGCCCTATCTATGACCGAACGTGGGACATTAGATTCAGACCTGGATTAATGTGCCGCTTCAAAAAGTTCTGATGCTCTAGTGTCGGTTCTGTTAAGTTAATTGGTAGTCTAGCAGCCATATACATTATTGATCTTGTTTATCCAACAGGAGAGCTACCCGAGAACGCCGAAAGAATACTAAATATACTAATTTGGTTAGGAATGGATGAACGAAAAGAAGGAACAAGCAAATACAAGAGAAGGAAGATCACTCCTCATAGCTTCAGAAGGTTTGTAAAAACAGTAATTAGCAATCAGGTTAATCAGGATTATTCAGAGTGGTTTCTGGGTCATTCCAAAAGTCCTTACTACACTATAAAGGAACAGGAGAGAAGAAAGATCTATGCAGAGAAATGCATGAAATATCTAACATTCCTGGATTACAAAACTCTGGATGCAGCAGGTAGGAGCATTGAGGCAAAGCTATCTGAGAAGGACCAGGAGATTGAAGCATTAAAGAAGAAGATGACAGAAATGGAAAGTATGATGCATGCAATAGGTGAAAACCTAGAGGTGAAGAAAATCAAAGCATCAGACAGACAGAGAAGCTAATACTACATTCAACAATTCTAAAACGATTGCTGTTGTGGCTTATTGTACAGTATATCGATAGAGGTTGTACCATCTGGGAGATAGACTGACGAGATGTATGAATATTCTCTATTTTTCATCCAAATCCGTATTACTTTACTTAGTGCCCAGACTAATGGGAATTAAGTAAGTGGAAATAAATAGGTAAATAAACAGATAAAATTCTGATTATGTTACTGTCATTACAAAGTAGTCCATGTAGGTGGAGAAATGGTCTGCGACTGTAAGGTATTTGAAATGGGGATAACTGATGCATGCAAGCACATCCTAAGTACGGACAGCAAACAGCAGAAAAGTATCCAAGAATACTGAAAAATAAGTAATGCCTATAGACTAACTTTATCTTTATGATTTAGTGATAAGTGTTGTGAAAGAATTAAGTATCTATCTTTTTACTGAAGCCGTCCCCACAGCGACCGAAATTCTCCGCAAGCATGGTATAGGAGGTCTGGCCTTTTATGAATTATATGGTACTGGTCGTACAAGACGGCATGAGATACCTGAGCTAGTCTTTCGGGGTGCACGTGCTTATCAGACAGGTAGAAGAATTACTCCAGCTTTTGAAAAGAGAACCAAGATCGAGACCTTCGTACCCGACTCGTCTGCAAAAGAAATTGTTGATGAACTTATTAGCAGCTTCGGTTCAGAGTCTGAGCCGAGCGGTATGGTGTTTGTCAAAGAGGTTGCTGATGCCTATGAGATCGGATCTAAACAGAGCGGTGAAGCAATTTTAACTGCCAAAGAGTAGCTTCCGTAAGATCTTTTTGTTGTTCGACCATTGGTTTTAGTTTGATCTGTATTGATTCATTATATAATTTAACAAAACTTGGATCGTCCTTTAAAATAGGGGCTAACACCGAGGGAAGCGGGGTACTTCCGAGTGAAGAACCTTAACAGTCTTATTATCACTCCAATAAGCATTGATAAGCTATCAGGATCTATTGCAATATTCCCTGAGTTAGCAACTGACGCATTTGATACAGCTGGTAGCGGATTGGACATCTCTATCTTCCTTATCTTTTGGTGGCCATAGTGAAAAGATGTGGAGCATGCGACTTCAATGTCATCGCGACTGATCCCACGTCAAACGCGGAGACTATATTATAAAAGCTCGAAGAAGACTACATTAATACCTTGTTTGATTATCCTAAGGGGTTCTATGGGATCTGGTAAAACGTATGTAGGCAACTATGTGCGACACAAATTACCAGATTCTACCAAATTAGACCTAGACTTGAATGCAAATCAAGATGTTCAAAACCTTACTGAAATAATAGAAAGAAAATGTATTTGCTGAGCTGTATCATGGCAACTGTCACACGACAGATCCCCAATGGATTAGTAAATTCAAGGAAGCAAATTTTACTATACCTCCAGTTATTTTAGATGCATCGCTAGAAACTTGTATAAAGAGAGTAAACAAGCGAAGTGATAGTTTATCTGAAGATAGTATCAATAGTCATTATATGATTTTTCATGGCAGTTTAAGGGATATTTTTAAAGAAAAGGCAGCCATAAAGGAGATAACGATTGAAACTGGAATAAAGACCTAGAATTGATGGTAACTGAAATATTGGACAATCTAAACTAATCTATTATTTTTTTCGCATAATCATTCCTTCACTGTGTGTTTCTGATAATAATATCTACATAGAGTGTATATGAACAGGAAGCTACCTATGATCCCAAAAAGTATGATTGAGATCTGAACAATAACAATATAAAAGTCGTCATATACTACGCTCATATTGGAGAAAATATTTGTCATAATGTGCCAGAGAAAGGTTAGATGATTACCTAAAAAAGTTATGAAATACCTTACGTTTCTGGATTACTCAGCATGAGGCAAGAATATAGAGGTGAAATTAACAGAAAAAGAATGAGAGATTCTACTAAGATAAAAGGATGCTACGCTATGTTATTTCAGCACTTTCAGATAAACTAGCACAGGTTGTAAAAGAGATAGAAGTACTCAAACGAGCAAACTAGCTAGCGAAAATTTATATTGAAATTTTAGGGAGGCTTTTGAAGCTTACAATGAAGATATTCAACGCTATTTATAAATTGTAAACGAAAAGAGCTAATTCAAAGATGTCATATTTTTACCTCTGTACGAGATTCAAATTCTAAGTTTGCTCTATCTAGAAGCTGAATATCTGTGGGAAATTCTACAGCAAAAAGTTTTCTTATGCGCTTTGTATCATAATTTCTTAATTCTGAATGAAATATAGTAAGAAACCATTGAAACATGTGTCGAGGCGAAATTGTCTCTTCCGGCCAATTTAGGAACTTTTCTGAAAATTCATCATCTAGAAAGAATTTCTTGTTCAGATGTTGTATTCCATTCTGCATAAAAATGTAGAATATGTACGTACCAAATCTTCGTATGCATTCGCTAATCTTCCTTCTATCTGAACCTTCAAATGGTTGTTGCGTCACTAACTTTCTAAACAAGATCTCTCCATATAACCTGCTGAAGATGATTTCCTTTCTACCTTCGTGCGTTAGTGAATATTCATAGTAGTTTCCACCAAGCAAAAATGAATTTGCTAAAGGGAAAACACGCTCGCCATCAGAGATCCGACATACTTTGCACTTCGCATGTCAATCCCTCT
>JBKPHJ010000496.1:0-4655 GCA_046729835.1 Thermoproteota archaeon | reverse complement strand
GTCCGGTATCCGGTTTGAACTTAAAATTAACTTGGAATAATTTTTGAAAGTGAATGGCTGTCCATACTTTCTCTGTGCACGGACTGAATCCCCAGAAACAAGAGTCTTGAAATTACCAGTTGCCATTAATTTTTGAGACTTTAGATCTGCAAATGTATTTACTAGTTTTCCATATAGATCAGCTGATGAGAATTTGTCATTATCCAGCTCTTGTAGTGGTACATGACTGCAGTTTTTTGAACCCACAAATGCTTCTATTACCTTGATAAAAACACTTTTGCCATTATCACCATTGCCGTATAACATGATGGCTTTTTCATACACTGCACTTCTGTACAGAATATATCCAATTATTTCCATTGCTGTGAAGACATCTTGTGGGTGTAAAACTTGGCCCAGAAATCTTAGAATATTCAGACATTTTTTATCTGCATTGAAGATGATGGGTAATTGGCCCTTGGCACTCAGAATATCTTTGAGCTGACCTGTCCATATGTTCAGTAGACCATTTTGAACGTTTATTACATCTGAATTTTCATCAAATCGGTCTCTATCTACGTATGTTCTTCTCTTAATTTTCTGGACGATTTCATTCACCTGGTATGTCTTTATCTTCGGCTGTAATACCTCGACATATTCTCTGATTATTGAATCACCAAACCCGAGATATACTCCAACATTATTATCATAACAGTAAATCTCTTCATTATCTCTCATCGTTTTAAACGAGAACTCTGTCATAAGTTTCGTTGTGAGATTAATGATGACATCTTCATTATTAGATCCAGCAGAAATCACGTTCATGATCTTTCTGAGAATATCTTTGATGTTCACTATCAGCTACGACATTTTCTAACACCGAGAGAAGATACTGATATCCACTGACCTCTTTTCGATTCTTTTGATATGTATCATTTAGAGTCAATAACCGGCCATCTCTTTCATCATCATTGATTAATAGTTTTTGGATAAGTGAAGCCGCAGACTCTTTTGTTACATTATTTTTGTGCAATAATCCAGACAGCCCATATATTATTTGATGTCTATAACCAGTTCGATAGTACGGAACGAGTAACTGGTAGATGAACTCAATCTCTTCATCTTTTAGATTGACTTGAGCTGCATGACCAAAGTTCTCATTCGTGTGGTAGTTTGCATACTTCTTCTTATCGTTCGGTTTCAGACAACCTTTCAAAATTTCAAGTAGTAAATCATACAACCGATCTTTTCTTTCGATTTTATCCGCGCCGATTGATTAGTAATGTGTTTCAAGATCATCTCTATGTCTGCTTGGTGGTAAAGTTATCAGAGCAAGTGAATTATCTGTCTTTATTTCGAACTCGGTTCCAGGCCTACATCTATTTGTTCCGATTGCTTTATGTTGTTCACTTGATAACCAGAAAATGTGTCGACCGTATTTTTTCTTTGTTTTTGATACAAATGTTGATTTGCGTGCTTCGTCTATAAAGTAGCAGTCATTTCCGTTGCGGTCACTAAGAAGGCACAATGTTGTAAAGACATGTTCACTATCTATATCAAGCGCATTAATGTAGAGTGGACCTCCATCATCTCTCTTAAGATGAGTTTTCCCGAGTGCTGTAGCAACATTTTTGAATCTGTGTGATTCTTTTTTAATTCTCTCTTCGTTCCATAATTCGGGATGATTATAGATGTAATTTACTGGTTCTTCTTTTCCGGTTTTCGATTCTTCGATGCTCTGCTGTCTTTCTTCTGGATTTAGTAGTCCCGATACATTTGGAATTTTTCCATCATCACCAAGTGGTACAAGCCTGAAACCCATCTGATGATATTGGATTAATGTAGGCAGTGGAATATTATTATTGCTCATATATCATCTGACTTATCTTCTGTCGAGAAACGATATCATTTCAAGTATTGACCTGCTACCGGTTAGCTTGTGACTATGATCTTGTCCACATTGGGGACATAGTCTGTCACCATCAAAGTAAAGCCCATCAAATGACTGATTTTCTGGGGTTGTGGTCGAATAGTTATTGTCAGCAGCTAGACTTGTGGTCGAATAGTTATTGTCAGCTTCACTCTGGCCTCTTATCGGCTTTGATGGAAGTGGATGATGTGAGTTGTGAGCTTCGTCACTGGTCATTATTATCTTCACCGTTCAACGGACTTGTAGATCCGATTCTTCTAGCCATTACAACTTTGATTTCGTCATGGACCACCTTCACGGGATCAGAGCCGAAGAGTTCGTATGAATTCTGGTTATTGCATAGCTGCCTGTTCGCTTCATCTAACGTAAAGACTTTGATTTCGATGACATTTCCAGAACTTGAATAGCCACGAGATTTTTTTATATTGCTACCGATGTCTCTAAGATCTCGTCTAAATACAAGCCACTTCCCATCGTAATCTTTGACTGTATATCTGAAACCAGATATTTTTATAGTGAATTTATCTTCTTGCCGCAGCTGCGATCTAATGCTTTCTTGTAGGTCATCCAATTGACAGAATTCACTGGCGTTTTGTGACGCTTTCCATGGAGATTGATCATCGTAGGTCAAAGCTTCTCACTCCATTATTCTTCACGGAACTTAGCGACGCAATCATCACACAGCTCCAATTTGACTATACCAATACCTTCGACTTCTTCTTCTATGCTGCTTGTTGCTTCGCTAAGACATCCGAATCCGTCACAAATGCTTTTATTCTTTCCAGATCCAATATTATTGTGGTCCATGAGTAATCACCATTGGTCCTTATTCGCTTGATTGAAGGCTTGTAGGTCTGCGATCAATTGAATCCCCCTCTTTTCTCTTTATTCGTACACTCTTGACCTTTTGTTCCGCATAGCTTTTCTAAAGCTCTCTGTATGTATCTGCTTCGTGGAATATCCCCACGTCTGGCGTCTATTGTATATACCATCTCTTTTGACAAAGAGATGCCTATTGGAATCTTATGTTCCATAATATAGTTAATATATTAAGCAAAGAAGTGTTGGGGGCTAGTGCTACGGATGAACAGCTTGACCAGCAAACAATATGATCTTGAAATGGATTACTTCATAATCAGATCTCTTGCCAAGAAGAATATCGGATATAATAATCTGCATAGACTTGTTAATGAAAAATACAACCGACATATTTCAGATGATACATTTGATTATCATATAAATCACTTGAGAATATCCGGTTTGATTGACAAAGATGCAAAGTTTGCGCCGTTTTATTTGACTGAAAAATGCAAACAGCAACTTCAGCTAAATATTCTTGTTCTTGTCTCTCCCGTGCAAAAATTGAAAGAGCCCACTTCGTCTGTGCAACGGCCAGCAAACAAGTTGATATATATATTCTTCTTCTCTTGTTCAAATCAGGTTTTATGTATTGAAACTAGCACATGCCTCTACGTCAAGTGAAAGTAAAAGAATTACTGCTTGAAGAACTTTGCAAGTTGTTCAATGACAAATTTCGGTTGTTCCTCTGGAATCCAGTGGCCTGAAAGTGGGACCGTGATGCCCGTTACGTTTGTAGCCAAATGTTGTGTCGATGATAACGCAAAGTTACCTGGATAATCGCCGCCCAAGGCTGGATATATATCGCCACCCAACACTAGTACAGGCAGTGATACCTTGTTCTTGGCTGATTCTTTATTCTGTTCTGCATCAGTGGGGAAAGCTCTAAAGTGCTCAAATTGCGACCTCAATCCGCCAGGAGCCTTAGCATGAGATACAAATACGTCTATGTCTGCATCAGTAATTGCAGATGGATTGTATTCTAATCCTCTGATAAACCATGATAGATATTCTTTTTCTTTACCCTCTATAAGATACTCTGGTACATCGGGATGAGCTGCTGCGTATGAATAAGCTGTCTGAGCTCCTACATCGTGTGCGACCAAGAATATGTTGTTGAATCCTAGCTGAGTAACAAGTTGGTAGATATCTTCTGCAGTAGTATTACCATCATAACCTGTAAGGGGTCTTGAAGAATCACCGAATCCTCTAAGATCAGGTGCAATTACTGTATAATTTTTAGCCAATGCCGGCATAACATGTCTCCATTCATACCATGATTGTGGATACCCATGCAATAGCACTACAGGATCTCCTTTGCCTCCCATCACATAATGTAGCTGAATACCATTTACAGACGCTGTATGATGCGAAAAGGTCACATTATCAATATTAAATGAATTCCCTTCGGTCAGCAGTTGTTGTTCAGCAGATGTGAAATTAGATTGGGGTTGTGGTTGTTGTTGTGCCAATAATGTCTGGGTTGAAATGGAGCCATTACCGAATATGGATATACTAGGCGAGATAACGAGGACAATTGCAAATATTACACAGAAGATTGGACGTAGTATATTGTTGACCCTATTGCTCAATAACAATTACCTAGAAGCAGGTAAGAATGTAGGCATAAAATACTATATAGAACTAGTAAATTAAATGCAATTGATTCAGGACAATCTTAACCGTTAATTGCTTTAGAACGGCAAAGAAATTTTTACTTGAATCCACTGAAACATTAGTTAATACTAATTAATTAGGTCGATAACAATAAGACATGCAAAGAGTAGAGAAGAAGCACTTTACTTCACCGTGGATAACACTTGCAATATTGAGCGGCCTGGGCATTGTCGCATTGGCTTCTGAAACTATGGTCCTGCCAGCCATTCCA
>JBKPHJ010000495.1:0-13058 GCA_046729835.1 Thermoproteota archaeon | reverse complement strand
GATCAAGGGATGGAGCCAAGGCCAACGAGGCAGCAAAACAGTACATGGCGTCAGCCAGAGAGCACTATGGATTCGAGATGTCAGGAATTATTAGCGGCTCGGAAAACTCCCAACTGGCAGAAATCTGCGATCTAGTAATTTTATCCATACCTTATGAATCAACTGAAAGTACATGCGCTGGCATATCACAGACAATTAACTCCCGATGCATAGTCGTCTCCCCTATCGTACCTATGCGGAGAGAGGATAGGGGATTTACGTACCTCCCAATAGAAGAGGGATTAAAGCCAGCTGCGGAACTTGTATCAGATCATATCAAACCAAGAGCAAGAATTGTGTCGGCATTTCACACTATATCTGAGGTCAAACTAAAGGAGATCAACGAGAGCTTGGCTGTCGATACCTTCGTATGCGGCGATGATCAAAATAATGTTGCGACGGTTAACATGATCATAAAAGAAATTAATGGACTCCGACCAATCTACCTTGGTCCCTTGTCAATGAGCTATCAAGCTGAAATATTGACACCAATGTTATTAAACGCCTCGAAGAAGAACAAAATCAAGCATCCTGGAATAAGAGTAGTCTAACCTATGGAAATGATCTTCGAGAAGCGCGCCGGCAGTAATCGTGGCAAGAACTGGATGTCTGCAATGGGGGTACTCTTCATAGTTATGGCATCGATTGTAGCCATTAGGAATGTCCTACTAGTCACATACGTCCCTGAATCGGTGAATATACCTTTTGAATCGGCATTAGACAGGTACACAAGTCCCCATCTCAATAATGAAAAATTTGTCATTGCAATGTTAGTAGGAGGCGGTTTGCTGTTATGGTGGGGTTATTTTAAGAAAAAGGACGACGAAGGACCTCCCGATGAACATGAAAGAAGGAGATTCAGTTTATGATTTTAGATGATAAATGCATAGTCCTCTCCAATAATTAGTCACATTTAATAATTATTTTTGTTGAGTTAATTCAGAGAAGCATTTGGGATTACTTAATAGAATTTCGACCGTTATCAAGCAGAAGGCAAACGATCTCATAGACAAATATGAAGATCCGAGACAGGCTCTAGATTACTCTTACGTTAAACAAAGGGAACTCGTCAACCGTCTGCGTCGGGATATGGCTGAGGTTGTTACTTCAAAGAAAAGATTGGAGATGCAGAAGGCACGGCTTTGGGATAACATCAGGACTTTGGACGAACAGGCAAGAAGAGCACTTGATTCGGAGAGGGAAGATCTTGCAAAGCTGGCATTACAGAGGAAAAATGCGAATCTAGTCCAGATGCAGGGCTTAGATCGACAGATAGCAGAGATGCAGCTTGAGCAGGAGAAACTCGAACAAACAGAAAGAAGGCTGTCTGCTAAGGTGGAAGAATTCAAATCTAGGAAGGAGGTAATTAAAGCGCAATATTCCTCAGCAGAAGCACAGGTCAGAATAAAGGAGAACATCACCGGTATATCCGAGGAGATGACAGACGTAGGCATGTCTATGAATAGAGCTGAAGAAAAGGCTGAAAGAATGAAGTCCAAGGCTCAGGCATTAGATGAAATGATTGATTCAGGGGTACTCGTAGATTATTCATCCGACAAGGACGAGATTGAAAGCGAGCTTGAGAAGGTCACCGTAAATAAATCAGTGGAAGAAGAGTTAGCCAAATTAAAGGCTGAAAAACTTAGAAAAAAGAAACAGATCGTTGAACAGGAGCAGGAAGCGTCTTCATGAAGAGTAGTAGAAAACGGCATAACATCTCAAGTACTGCTGACATAGCTAAGAAAAAGGGCAGGAAGGCGAAGGCAAGCACGAGAAAACCCTCTTCAAGAAAATATTCTGCAATCAATAGATCTCTAAAGGGTACGACGAAAAAGACCACCCGAGTTAGGCATAGAGCAACCAGGCAAGAGAAGGCTAAGAAGACAGGAAACCGACGATTGACCACACGAGCTCCATCAGTTCGAAGGTCAGTGATACATCGATCTCAGATGGGGAAACGATTGAAAAGTATTAAAAATGCTCCTCGAAGGCGTTCAACATCAAAGATGGCGGCAAAAAAGAAGATCATTAGGGTTCTGGACCGAGGGCAGTTCGTAGTCGACCCAGAAACATTGAGGAAATTGAATGCAATTGATAACTCGATTGTTCGCAAGCTCGAAAGTGGAAGCCTGGGCGACCAAGAATTTAAGACAAAAGTCCAACAACTGTCACAGCTTGTTACCAAAAAAGGAAAACCCTTGGATCCCAAGATGATTGTCGGTTCGGACATCATTCTTCCCCACAGTGATCTGTCCATTGAAGAGGCCAGCAAGATATTTTATGGAGAAGGAATCATACCTGGGCTCGATTAGAGACACACAAAAGGTTACATACTTATTTTATCAAATGGCATATCCCACATAGGATACCATACCGACATATCGTTCTCCCAGGGAGTTTCTTTTGAAATAACAGACATGATCTTCAGCTCCAGATCATCAACTCTCTTCTCTTGGCTGCCAAGTGGAACGAATGGGTAAAAATTCGCTCTCTTGTAGTTGTAGATAAGGTACTGAGGTCCTTGGTAAGCATTGTGATCGTTGGCATCGCTCCTGAATTCTAATACTGCAGCCAAAAGCTGATCGCGAAATCCGGCTTCCTCAAACGTTTCTGCTACACCGTTTAGTACCACTAATATGTCTTCCGTACTTTTGCCCTTGATCATGATCCAAAGATACCCGAGCCGATCATCGACCATGGTATCCTCAGTTAGAAATTCACTTCTGCTGATTCTTAAAAATTCTTGGACCTCTCGGATCGTATCGTCGAAGTTAGTACCGTTCACATTCTTGATGCAAAACCCAGCCCGATAGGTACTGCTTAATTCAAGTTTAGTCTCGAGGGTGATGTAAGCGGATGTCAGAGAGAATATCCCCTCTGCATTAGATCCTTTGTTCTTTGCATGCGAGCTAGCTCTTCTTAATCGTTTAAAGAGCCCATCTATCATGCCATTGATGCCTCCATCTCTAGCAACTTCTGAATTCTCGCTTCGAGAGGAGGATGTGTCGAAAATAGATTTACTATGCTTTGACGGCCTGAATGCACAGGAATTATGAAGAAAGCATTCAATCCTTCTACTTTGCGTAGGTCCTTATTCGGTACGCGGGACATCGAGCCGCTAATCTTCCTCAATGCGTTTGCTAATTGAACTGGCTTTCCTGTCATCTGAGCTGAGCCTCTATCTGCGGCAAACTCTCGATACCTAGAGATTGCTCTTATCACCAAAAAGCTAACCAGCCAAGTGACAACAGCTACAGCTAGCATAATCAAGATAGCACCGCCACCGCCGCCTCGATCTCTACCGCCGCCATATCCACCCATTCCTCCTCCATAGAGTCCACCGTAAAACCCAAACTGCATTAGGTACCAAGCTACAGTAGAGAAGAGACTGGCTAATGTAATAACTAGAACATCTCTATTCCTTATATGTGTCAACTCATGCCCTATGACACCCTCTAGCTCTTCAGTTTCTAGAATGTCCATCAGACCTGTCGTTATAGCAATTACAGAACTCTTCTGGCTTTTTCCAGTAGCAAATGCGTTAGGTACAGAAGAGTATATCACACCGATCTTTGGCTTTGGAAGATTGCTTCTTGCAATGATTCTTTCCACTAATTCATGCAGCTTTGGAAATTGTTCTCGGGTCACCACCTTTGCCCCGGAGCTCCAAAGGACAATCTTATCCGAAAAATACCATTGTGAAATAATCATCACTGTCGCTACAACAGTAATAGGAATGAAGCCGACTCCTAAGTAGACCAAGATGCTAAGAAAGAGAAGATAGAGTACTGTGAGTATTATGAAACTCATTATCATCCGAATAGTTAATCCTGTATCTCTTCTCTGCCAAGCTCTTGACATAGACCTATCAAAGATATGATCTACAAATAGACATTTAAGATAATTGTTTACTCTGTGTGACTTCGTTTCGAAAGCAGGATCATATGATAAATTTGCAATTTAGATGTTTCAATGTTGAGAATCATCTTATTAATCGTCGTAGAATTAGAAAGCCTCGACAATCAACTAAGGAAATCGATATATAATACAATCAGCTCAGTAGAGATGACGTGAAGCTGAGGGTACCGGGCTATGATCTGACTCTATTAGCTCTTGCGATTTTCCTCTCTTCGAATTCTGTCATCTTATTGTTATTTACATTTATTAGTGCTGAGAACGTGGACTGGCAGAATGATGATATCGCAGAGGCAGCCATAGGATCATCTGAAAATCGTAACCAAACTGGCTCCAACAGTATAGAAACCTTCATAGTTACCCTGAAGGATCAGAATTCGTCTACAGACCTAAAAGAGATCGTAGATGCTGTGGAACAGAAAGGAGGGAATGTAACTAATGTCTATAGTCATGCCCTGAACGGTTTCTCAGTTCAGATACCTTCTGATAAGAAGACAGAGATCATGTATTTTCTGGTATCAGATATGCGTGTGGCCAGCGTCGAAGCTGACCAGACGATGAGTCTGCCCCGTCCGCTTGACTAGGGGTAATCGTCTTAGCTGCCTATCTAGCTGCATATCTATCCTCATTTTTTCGATTTATTGAAAAGGCGCGAAGAATGTCCTGATACTTGTTTATATCGGATATAGCCTTCTATTCCTTAACGTAGAAAATTGGACTCGGCATAAATACTAAGTTAGCATCGAAGAGCATGAACTGATAATGTTTCATTATTCTCTTGCAATGCCTGAATATGAACTTTCTTTACCTTTTGCCTTTTTCTCAGTCGTAGACTTTAAGGTGACCCCCATGAAGGGAGAGACCTATGAATAATTACGGGGTGATATTGTTGAAAGGTTATCAGATTGGACAAAAGATTATTCCGATAAAGTCTTTGCCTAGCTTAGCCGTCGTTATCTTGATTCTGTCTTCGATTTTGACATCACAGTTCCCGTACGCGGTGTCAGCTAAGGAAGACCTAGACGTCGAAGACGTAGACGTAGAGATATCAACACAATTTGGAATAGTTGGAAAATATCCCGGTGAAATCTCTAATACACGAATTGAGAACCTTGATAATAATCCAAATTGTTTACAGACCCTCGTCCAGTCGATAACATCCAGTGGTCAAGATGATGATGAAGATGCATCGGAGGCGATGGATGGTGATTTTGAGACCAAATGGTCTACAAAAGAATTGGGATCCTATCTACAGTTAGACCTCGGGACTGTCAAGAAACTATGTTCTGTTGATGTGAGTTGGCTCGAAGAAGATGGAAGAAAAAATAACTTTGAACTGTCAGTGTCAGAGGATGGGTTTGCTTTCAGGGATGTATTGAGAGGATCGAGTAGCGGAACGACTCAAGCCAAGGAACGTTATGACTTCTCGCCACTGGATGGGAGATATCTCAGAATTACGTTCTATGGAAATTCTGACAATGGAGATGATGCTACTATACGTGAATTGGCAGTCAACACAATGAATCTTGTAAAGAATCAGACAATCCCCGCGGAAGGAACGATACCTCTGGTCAGGGATTCAGGATCCCTTGTATATGCCGGAAATAACACATACAGCAATGAATCCAAGACGCATAGTGCTCCAAGAGTTTCAGATATGCGTGCCATGGTAAGCCCAGCCGCCCCCTTCGAAATCATATTCAATGCGAGTGATTCAGATTTAGTTGATCACTTAACCTACTACATAGTCCAGCTTCCTGAATATGGGAACCTTAGTGCTGGAACAAATTCAGCAAGTGTTAGGTATACTCCGGATGAAGAGTTCGCCGGTCTGGATAATTTCACGTATAAGGCAGTCGACAAATATGGACTGGCAAGCAACGAAGCAACGGTCTTCGTAAATATCAACAATCGTATGAACCAATCGATTATTTCTGATTCAATTGGGAGATTTCAGCCACCTGGTGAAGCTATCTTGGGTGGTCCGACTGATCGTTCTGACCTGATCAAGACCGCTAGGGAACCAATCAGAGGACAGTATATCGTTCTACTCAAACCCAACACAACAACAACAGCAACAACAACAGGAGCTAAAGAGATGCCTGCCGATGCAGAAATTGCGAGGGCGAGGGCTAATGAGGTCAGAGCTATGGCAGAGGAATCTAGAACAAGAGGGGCGGAGATCCTCAACATTTACGAACACGCCTTGGATGGGTACGTAATAAAGACCCCTGAAAATGCGAGCACTGATCTGATTTCAGAATTGAGAAAAGATCCACGTGTAGCATCTGTTGAACCTGACATGAAAGTCTATGCATTCGGACAGTCAGTTCCAATTGGGGTAGATAGGGTGGATGGAGACCTCAGCCGAACTATATCAGGTGACGGTCGCGGAGCAGTCGATGCAGATATTGCGATACTTGATACAGGAATAGATCTGAACCATCCCGACTTGAATGTTTATCACGAAAAGACATTTCTGCCAGGCACCTCTTCAGCGGATGACGACAACGGGCATGGATCTCATGTAGCAGGAATAGCTGCCGCGAAGGACAATTCTTTAGGGGTTGTGGGTATCGCTCCAGGTGCACGCCTTTGGGCCATTAAGGTTCTCGATAGCAACGGTGCTGGTTCAATATCTGACATCATTTCAGGAATAGATTACGTCACGGCACATTCGGATGAAATAGATGTTGTAAATTTGAGTTTTGGCTGTGAATGCAGTTCACCAGCACTTGACGCGGCAATTGACAATGCGGTGAACGCTGGTATCGTCTTTGTTGTGGCTGCAGGTAACGATAAAAAAGATGTGGATACATTCTCCCCAGCTAATAACCCTAATGTAATTGCTGTTTCGGCTATAGCAGATAGCGACGGTAAATGCGGAGGGCAAGGACCTGCTACAAAGTACGGAGCTGATGACACGTTAGCGTCGTTTAGTAACAATGGAGACTCAATCGACATGACTGCGCCAGGTGTAGGCATCTTATCGACATATGCCGATGGAAAATATGCTGAGTTGACTGGAACAAGCATGTCCGCACCACACGTAAGTGGCAGCGTTGCGTTGTACGATTCCTCGCATCCTGGGGCAACTCCGGAACAAGTAAAGGCGGCTCTTACTGAGAGGGGTATAACAACATCTTCATCACGTTGCTTAGGAGAGGGTCATGGATATGTCACAGGAGATCCTGATGGTATAGGCGAACCCCTCCTCAATGTGAGAGATTTATAGCAATCGAGGAGACAGAATAAAGAAGTGATCTTCTCCTTTGTTTCGGAACTGCGAATGAAATCATTCCCGTTTTCCTCAACTCCTGCGCAAAACGATCAAGAATCTTTCTTAGACAAGAAGTAAGCTGCCTCTTCGTCCAGATGCATGCAAGAATTGATTCGCATATTAGATTAATATATTACTAAGTCATCATAGTTTATGAAAGAAAATGAGTTATGTACATCCGGAAGTATTAGTTGATACGCAATGGGCGGAGGATCATCTAAAAGATCCTAAGGTTCGGATAGCAGAGGTTGATTATGATTCAAAAGCGAACTACTCATTAGGACACATACCGGGCGCTGTTCTATTTGATTGGAAGAATGATATTAATGACTTGATGACAAGGAATGTTCTTACCAAAGAATCGTGTCAGAACCTGCTTAGAGGTGCGGGGATAGACAATGATACCATTCTCTTATTATACGGAGACTTCAACAACTGGTTTGCGGCATTCGCCTTTTGGGTTCTTAAGTACTATGGATACAAAGATGTTAGGCTTATAAACGGAGGTAGAAAAAAATGGTTACAAGAAGATAGGCCATTAACCAAGGATACCCCATCGTATCCGAAAGGCAATTTCGATGCAACCGATCCTGATAGTAAGATTAGGATATTCTTGGATGATGTCAAGCGAGCTGTTCGCGCACCGGGTTTGGAGATGGTGGATGTTAGATCTCCAAAAGAATTCTCAGGAGAAATCTTGGCTCCTCCAGAATATCCAACAGAACATGCACAGAGAGGAGGACATATCCCAGGAGCCATAAACATCCCTTGGGCTCAGGCAGTTAACGATAGTGATGGAACATTCAAGTCCCCAGAGGAGCTCAAGCAGTTGTATGAATCAAAAGGAATAACGCCAGATAAGGAGGTTATCGCATATTGCAGAATAGGTGAAAGGTCCTCCCATACCTGGTTTGTCCTTAAATACCTGCTTGGCTTTCCTAATGTGAAGAACTATGACGGTTCTTGGACAGAATGGGGAAACATGATAGCCAATCCAATTGAAAAGACTTGATAGATGACAGAAATTGAGACCAGTATAGAGGTCTCATTAACCTCATCTTACTTTTCTAACTATAAAATGCAATAAATTATCCTCTTTTCTAATTTCCACTAATTGCTGTCCGGTATCTTCTGACCATCGTGTCATCTCTATATCTGCTGTAGGATCGTCGGAAAGGACGTGTATGACCTGTCCATTATCAATGCGTGATATAAGATCGTCTAGTTTTAGTAGTGTAGCCGCGCATTCTATGCCTATTTCAGTCATCTCGAAATCTGGAAGAGCGGAATAACATTTTACACGTAACCTACGGATTAAGGCGCCTATCTCTTCACTGTCTTGAGGCAACGCTTTGAAGCTTTTTATATCATTGTCGCTCCCCGAGGAGGGGTCGAGCACAACGAACCAGCCATTTCCATACGGTGAATCATTTGCCAACTTGGGGTTACCCAGGAGCTCATGATTGATAGCTATAATTCTACCGGCAATAGGTGCTCTTACGACGCCAAAGAACCTACTGCTCTCAATCGTTCCAGTACTTTTACCCTTCTCTATTACCGTGTTGACCTCCTTCAATGTTATAGCCGAAATTTTCCCTGCCAGCGCTGATAAAATAGAAGTTATTCCTGTCACTAGAACATTGTCTTTCTCTCTTCTCACCCAAATTAAATTATCCAGATCATAATAAAGATTGTCTGGAAATACGCAGTGTTCAATTTCCATACTCTAGACTCTGAAGCAGGACACGGCTTGTATATTTATTTCTAATCATGTTATCTGGTTGTAGTTCTTTCTGTAGTAACGATGAGCTGAAAATCGTCCTATATTTCAGCGAATGCCCGGAGACAGTAGTGCGCCTTAGAACTGATTTCGTAGCATTGAACTGCACCCGATTTCAGCAAAATCAGCTATACTTTTTCTCTCATAAAGATGACTTGTTTAGTATAGATGAGCGTCCTAACTGAGATATAACCTAATACGAATCGAAGAGAGAGATTCAGAAACATGAACAAGAACGTACCGATCTTGATAGGATGCTTCTCGATAGCAGTTATGCTGATGTTGAGTGTATCCGTTCCGATTCAGTTCAGTGATGCAAGATACAGAGATGCAAGGTACGGGGAAAGAGTGATTCAGGATCTCGTCAACGATTGTGATGAGGCAAGCTGTGAGAATATTGGCGTCATTGGGGACGATGGACGCGCAAACAGCAGCTGCCAAGTGTATTCCTTTTTCGTTTATTTAGGATTGTTGTAATAAGCACTGAGCATATCTCTGAGCGATGGAGGAATTTGAAGGATCTTGGGATCTGTGATAATACGCGCAGGTGGTAATCCATATTGTTGTCTAAGTCTCGTTTGTTGTAGCTCCAAGATTTTGGATGCATAACCTGGCAGATGACCAAATGATATGTAGGCAATTGCTACTGCAGTAAGGGAGAGAACCATGACTAACAATGCTAGTCCAATAGGGACAAGGCTTGTGCCAACATTTTTTTGATGATTAATAGCATTAACCATCGTTTTTTTACAGTGATATATAGAATATTCAGAAACTATTAAACCTTGATTACCGGAGTTAAGTATAGAAAATTTAGGAGCTACTATTAGACCTTTGTCACCTCTCGCTGGTGCTGGTGTGTCTAACTGTGATATATGACATGACAGATTTCTAGGGGCACACAAGCACAAGCACAAGCACAAACTTATCAATATCGACATGCATAGATAATTATGCAGACGCAGCAGCAGAAGCGGCGTTAAGAAGAATTTCCAATGTGTAAAGGTATTTTTGGGCGTCATTCTGACCAGAAATAGCTTCGATGCCTTGCTTTGGCTCCAACATCCGAGCTTAGCTATAGGAGGAGCTAGTATTTATTGACAGTATAACCTGTTGATAAATTTATTTCTTGATGAGGATTCGTATGTAATTAACAAGAGGGTATTGTGATTTAGATTGTCAAATGACGAGCAATAAACTGTTTGCTACGTACCTTAGCTATTCTCAGTGCACCTGTGTCCAACTTTGTATTGGATTTCATCTGATCCCATAGACTAAATATTATTATGTTAAGTATACAATAAGATCTCAGAGAAGGATTGACTAGCTGCACAATCTGTGGTTCTAGATTCGGTGATAGGATCTGTCCCTATTGTGAAAAAAATGTCTGTTCATCTTGTATCGTCTACAGCAAGGACACGTGTGTCAAATGCAATCTCATCAAAAAGGCTCCTTCTGGCTTTCTAAAAAGGAATTCAAGGTTTATTCTTCTGTTCATTGCTATGTGGTTTTTTGTATCAGGATTGTACCCGTTTCCATACATAATCGCGATAGGTCAATCAATTGATTTTAGAATCATGCAACCAGTATTGATAGCAACAGGAATTATGATGATACCATTTGTGTTTTTACTATTCGCGTGGAACAAAAAACCACCTGGCATCCGAAAGTAGGGTATATGGAATATCATTATTTGATCAAATGACTCGTCAAAGGATTATGTGCGGGATGGAATACCGTCAGACCTATTTTGTCGTGGGATGTTACGAATGAACCGGAATAACGAAGATATTCCAGCATACCTGAAACTCAAATGTGAACAGAAGGGTGCAGTTGAAAGCTGTGCAACGATCGTAAAGAAGGGGGGAGTGATCATTTATCCAACAGATACTGTATATGGCATTGGATGTGATCCGTTCAATGACAGAGCGGTAGAACGGATATTTGACATAAAACGTAGGCTTCCAGAGAAAGCATTTCCTGTGCTCGGTTATAGCATCGAGGACCTCGAGCAGATTGTCAAGTTCTACCCGAATGCTAGGAAATTAGCTCGAGCGTTTTGGCCTGGCCCATTGACAATAATCTGTCCATTATTGAGCAGAAACATTATTTCTTCTAGGCTAACAGCTCATGAATCGTCGCTGGCGGTAAGAATACCAGGTAATCCATGTACCCTCTCACTACTGAAGATCTGTCATTACCTGGTTGGGACGAGCGCCAACATTTCTGGTGAATCATCGATAAAGAGTCCCTTGCAGGTGAGCCCAACTACTCTTGGTGATTTTGATGCGTTACTAGATGGTGGTACACTAGATAGATATTCGCACTCCACGATGATACGTCTAGATGGGGATGATACTGTGACTTTCGTAAGGAATGGACCCATCGCTGAAAGTGATATCATGACTGCCCTGTCGACTTCTTGATAAGAAAGGGCTTCCGGATAATGTGATGAATTCGATTCACAACGATTTCGATGACGACCTCGATGGTGATCCAAGTTTGGTTATCTAATATCTGCAATTAGATATGCCAAGGCAGCGAAGGTTTTACGATATAATGTATAATGTCAATAAAAATCTGATACACATAGAGAACCCAAAGCATCTGGAAAGAAAGGGGTTTTACACCTTGACAACAATACACAATCTCGATCATGGGATCAGGGAAAGCAAGACGGCACGGATTGTGTTTGCAACAACGGGGTGACCAGAAAAGATATCTTTGTATGCATTTGACCGGGGCAGCAAAGGCTGCATCCATATCCGTCACAAAAGTATCTCATCGACTACGTTTTCCATAATTGCCCCATACTTGTTGAGCATGTTCTGGTGTTGATGCTTACAGCATTGCACCCATCGTAAGTTAATGTTGCACCCAATTTGCTAAATTATTCGGGAACATTTTTTTGGCTATAATGCTCAAGTGACGCGATTAAGACATTTATATGATTCAATAATTTTAGTCTTGTTTAAGGGTGCGTTACTACTAGGTGCTATTACCTTGGGTTTAAATGGACACGTATATCATCTGTTACGGTATTAAGGCAGGTTTCATCTATCATTAGCCAGTAGTAGTTTTATTTGATTGTGGGTATCATAGTTGAGAGTAAAATAAATCGATATAATTTACTCTGTCGATGTAAAATTGTGTAAAGGCGTGACACTACTTGCCGGTCAGCTTCTCGAAGAATTGTTAGATATAGAAATAATCATCATGCGGTGTTCTATGTTAGTCATACTACAAAACCTGATCCAGATGTCAACACAGATCTTTCTTCATGACTTCTAAGGAACACATCACAAAGAGCACCATTGTGTCTAATCTTAACCTTCTCTATGATCCTGCCCGATAGGAAAAGGAAAAATACCTGATTCCATGGTTTTAAAGCAAGTGAAAGCAGATATGTTGTGCTCAAAGATAGTTTATCTACTCGCGTTCTGTTTTGTCTTCTTCATTGCTCTTACAATCGTAGTAGTGCCCATTTTTTGGGTCTCCAGTTCTTATGCAAAATCTAACAGTAATGAGAATATCTCGTCGATATCGTCACCTACATCCGACAAAAGGGAACACAGAGAAAGAAACCTAATTGATGCAGATCGAACCTCTTCTCCTTCATCCCGATCCTCACTCTCAACCTTTGCTCCGATACCAGATTCATCAAATGAAACCACTAATAATGAACCGCAACCCGGAACTGTTATAGTTACAAAGCGGGTGATCAATGAAGGTGGTGGTAGTGCGAAGCCATCAGACTTTACTATAACAGTTGATGGCAATAATCCAACTCCATCTTCATTTGATGGAAGCTCTTCAGGAACTACTGTTCAAATGTTTGAGGGAAGGTACGGGGTTACTGAATCTGGATCTACTTCTAATTATTACGCCACGTTATCTAGGGGATGCTCAGGTAACATTAGAGAAGGTGAGACTAAAAACTGTATGATTACCAATACCTATTCTGTAACTCCTCCTCCTATTACAACTGGTGAGATAGTTGTAACTAAGAGGGTGATCAATGAAGGTGGTGGTAGTGCGAAGCCA
>JBKPHJ010000494.1:0-4965 GCA_046729835.1 Thermoproteota archaeon | reverse complement strand
GTTCTTGAAAAAACATTTCACGGTATCCCTTTAACTTACCAACGAAATAATAAGGCTAAATGGTATTTTGATATACACAAGGATGAAAATAATAGATATTTCTTAAAGATACATTCTAACAAAGCAGAAGAACAAGAGATAAGCTATAATCTCAACAATTGGGAACAAATACCAGAGTTTCATAATAGAAATGAAGTTGTAGTTAATGCTACACGTGAAATCTATCTTACAGCATACGATAATAAGAACCTCGAGATATCAAAGAAACTTGGAATTTTGGGTTGGAAAGATAAGCCTAGCAAACTTTCAGTTGATGATCTTGTGTTTGTATATGATATAGATAACCATAATATAGATACCTGCTTTAAAATAGTGTCTGTATCAGCTAACAAAGAACCGATCTGGTATGATGAAATAGAAAAAGGGGTGCTCTACAAGTATAGATGGAACGCAAAACTAGTCTCTGGCAATATGCAGTTATCAATTGATTCAATCCATGAACTTTCACCATTCAAAGATAATAAACGTCAATTCTCTTTGCTCATACGTGGCACGGTTCCGAGACTTTTACATGTACCACAGTACGATAAATTTATAGAATTGCTGATTAACACAACTCAAAAATCGATGTTCACTGGATACTGGATCTTCGTGGTTATTGACCAACCTAAACATGGTCTTACAGCTCGAGAAATTTTCACAATTCGAATGAAGGACAATTTTTGGGGATTAAACAATAAGACAACTTATCGGTCGAATGTTCTAATAGGAGATAGAATAATCTTCTCTATTGGAGCAAAGGAATTCGTAGGCAGTGCGACTCTAGATTCTACCTCATTCAAATTATCTGAAGAGGAAAAGAGCCAATTATCTCATAACAATGAATTTTTGAGGGCAGAATATGGCGCTAATTTAAGGGATATAGAAATATGGACTGAACCCAGACCTGTAGAAAAATTTCTTGATAGGTTATCATTTATCCACAGAAAAGAACAATTTCCTGCCTACTTTCAAGGTGGGATCAAAAGAATAACTAAAGTGGACTTCGAATTAATAACAAGATTGAACCATGGGTCTATTGGTTCAGAATATCCACAAAATTGGTTTTCTCTAACTGGCAATATTATTGAAAATATTATTTCAAATGTATTAGGTGGTACTTTTTCGGGAAAGTTAAACATCTTAGAAATAGAAAGAGATACAGTAAGAAGAGTGATCACCCACCTCATTTCTGGAAAGCATGTAATTCTAGTAGGTCCTCCTGGAACAGGGAAAACTGATCTGGCAAGACGTCTATTGATTTCAATCTATAATATTAAAATCAAATTGTCGGAAACAATACGAATCTCAAATTACTTTTTTAATGATATATCTGAAAGCTCAGTAGATCATTTGCAGTTTCTACACCACCGTCTAATAAAATGTCAGCTAAGACCATCACGACTATAATATATGGACGGACATATTTCATGACTTCCTTAAGTTATCAGGACTACAAAGATATCAATACATTGAGTGAAATGAGAAACATATTTTTTTCTGCTATGCACGTATCGATGTCTTGAAGCCTGCGCAATCCTACTCAATATTATCATTGTCATTATTACTATCAGCGTCTTGTTCAAGTAACCAGGTTTCAAATGCTACTGCCTTATCTGGTTCTGCTGCATAAATAACATAATGATGATTTCTCAAAAGCGAACTAATCCATTCATATTTTCTTGTAGGCTCTATCTTAGAAATATCGTAAAAGCATATTTGAGAATAATTATATTCGTCAAAATGCCGGTGCCCAGTTTTTTCTAGTAAAGTGATGAATTTCATTCCATCTATTGTTCCTATCTCCGTTATTGTCCCCCCAACGAATCTATATGGTGGGTTCATGCTTTTTTTGGACTCTTCTCGCATCTGATCAAGAGTATGAGGTATATCGTGCTTATTATCATCTGATCCATCTATTTCATAAATTCGTAACAGATTTTTCTGTTTGAATAAGCTTACGTCAATTCCCGAGGCAGATAGCTGTTTTTCAATTATTTCAGCTCTGTCAACCGTATATAAAATACATGATTCTCCTTTTGCAAATCCGTTGTGAAAATATCTACCTATTATCCAGTATGCATATTTTTGATCATCGTACAAAAGAAGAGTGTGTTTGTTTCTTTCCATTTGATCTACAAATTTCATCGGACGATAATTAATTAAATTGTTCTTATTTTTAGGATCCATATTTCATTAAGCTCCTCCTTTCGTTTCATCAGGTATTATATCTAAATATTTTATACCCATTTCAAGGATAAAATTAGATATTCTATCATAGTCTTGAAGAAAGTCTCTACCTTTTTCGGTTACCAAAAGTGGACTTTGTAGTATCATTTTCTTGTTTTCCAGCTCATCTAGATATCTAGCAAATTTATCATATGCAAGATTACTACGAAGTTGTACTCTTGTAGGTTTTGCTACATTATCATCATAATTTGTTATTTCATTCATAATGGCTTTGAGAATATCATTATACAACTCCATCTTGTTACGCTTTGGTTTGGGCGGCAGATTACATAACTATTTCATTTCTTATAAATAAACCTCCCCTTGGGGAGGAATGCTTTTTATTATTTCTTGGATACAATGGCTATGACTAAGACTATTCCAGATGAGGAATGGGTTGAGGCTCGCAAAGGACTTCTCAAGAAGGAAATACTTAAAGATAAAGTAGCAGTCATTTATGGGGCAGCGGGCGCGGTAGGATCAACCGCCGCGCATGCGTTTGCACGAGAAGGTGCCAGAGTTTTTCTCACTGGTCGGTCAACATCAAAGCTCAATAAAGTTGCGGAGGAAATTTCTTCTTCTGGTTTGAGCGCTGAAGTAGCTGAAGTCGACGCACTAGATGAGCAGGGAGTTAATCACTACCTAGAGAAGACTTTTGAAAAGACTGGGCGCATCGATATTTCATTTAACGCGATTGGGATTCCCCTGCAGGGAATAGAGGGAACTCCACTCGTAGAACTTCCCACTGAACGTTTTCTCCTTCCCTTGTCAACCTATACCAAATCACAATTCATAACGGCCAAAGCTGCCGCTAGATTCATGATCCGAAGAAAATCTGGAGTCATCCTTTTCCATACGCCAGACCCGGCCCCTCTCGCTGCACCTCTAATGGAAGGAATTGCGTCAGCATGGGCCTCAATGGAAGCTTTATCAAGAAATCTTTCATTGGAACTCGCACCATCGGGTATCCGCACAGTATGTGTTCGAACCACCGGTTTGCCTGAAACCGAGACAATCGCCGTCTCGTTTGGCCTTCATGCACAGGCTTCAGGTATGACTCTCCAGCAGTTTCAAGGGTTCATCGAGAGCATGACTCATACGAAGAGATTAACGACGCTGGCAGAGCTTGCCAATGCGCTCGTCTTTGCGTCCTCTGACCAATCGATTGGGATGACAGGGGCGGTGCTCAACTTGACCGGAGGAAAGATCTCAGATTGAGCCAAACTCCACTTTATGTCAAGATAGCTGTCGTCGCTACCTTAGCTGTCATGATTCTTGCTGCCGCTCCATCTGTACTAAACCTACGGCAACAAAGCATAGCACAAGAGGAACAGCCGCCTCAAACTAATTTTACATCAACTGAACAACAACAACAGCTAAAGGCGGGTATTTCTTTTGAAATTGATAATGTGACATTTTCAGATCATACAGCATCTGTTAACGGAATTCAATTGCACTATGTAATTGGAGGCCAAGGAGATCCTGTAGTTTTGTTGCACGGATGGCCACAGACATGGTATGAATGGCGTCATGTTATGCCAGCTTTGGCTAAAAATTATACTGTCATCGTACCTGATCTAAGAGGACTCGGGGAATCTTCAAAGCCAGTCACAGGTTATGACGGTAAGACTACCGCAGAAGATATCCATCAACTGGTATCCAAGCTAGGCTTTAATGACATATTCCTAGTTGGACATGATTTTGGCGTACAAGTTGCTTATTCATATGCTGCTGCTCGTCCCAATGAAACTAAACGCTTGGTCATCCTTGATGTTCCTATAGCTGGTATAGGTCCTGGCGAAAATATTACAGGCTTATGGTGGGCTCAATTTCATAATGTACGAGATATTCCGGAAATGCTCGTTGCCGGACACGAAAGGGAATACCTTACTTGGTTCTATAGATACTCATGTAATCCTGCCGCAATTACGGATGAGGATATCGATGAATACGTAAGTCACTATTCTGCTCCCGGTGGAATGCGTGCCGGGTTCGAATATTATAGAGCTTTAGCTGATGATATAAAACAAAATAAAGAGTACTCCATGACTAAACTTCCTATGCCAGTTCTAGTTCTGGGTGGTGAATGCAGTTTTGGCACGGCGGCACTAGATTCAATGCGCATGCTTGCCACAAATGTGAGCGGTAGCATAATTCCTAACACTGGACACTGGATCCCTGAAGAGCGGCCAGATTTTCTTATTAATGAGCTTGCAAGATTCTTTAATGATTAAATCTCACGTGCCCCTGATTCAGCTCTCAAAATCTGTGAGAAAGTAAATGATGAAAGGTGACTGAAACACAGAAGGAAGATAAATACAAAGTGGTAAATTCTAACTCGGAAAAAATAAGATGATTTGAAAACCTCAACTCTGGTAATTATTGTAATTGTAATATGGATTACTTTGTTGACTTGGCTAGTGTCGATATGGCAATATGACACAATGAAGTCATCCATGATGATATTTTACCACAATCCAGCGGCATTATCCTTGTTTGTGGGATTATGGACAGCGGGAATGGCTGCTATGATGTTCCCTGCGATAGTACCGATGATTCTTGTTTTCAATCGGCATATTAACACGAATAACGCTAGCCGCAATAATCCAGGTAATAGCAATACTAACGGTCAAATGGCATATCACAGAAGCATCAACGATGGCATGAGATATCCCTTAGAAGAAGGTGGAGACAAGA
>JBKPHJ010000493.1:0-25643 GCA_046729835.1 Thermoproteota archaeon | reverse complement strand
GTCTTGAAATGAAGTATGAAAAGCTGAAAAGCTAGACCTATAGATCTCTATACAATCCACCTTCGCCAGGCAATTCTACTAGATTTAGCTTCTTCTTTATGGTATCGCATTCTCTATTCGTTGATCCTAATAGCACAAAGGATGAAAATAAACTATTGCCTTTGGTGCGATGTCCTGGATATGACATTATTTGTTCAGATCAGTACAACTACTATGAATGAGCTTCTGAAAATCAAACGCCATACAGAATGTCAAGCTTCTAATGCATGAATAATCAATTTTTAAAAGAACTAGCAACAAATGCCTGCAAGTACTCTTGTCTTACAATCTACTACAAGCATTTTTAATAATTGCTGGGCAACTTTTGGATCCTAAGAAAGATGAGACAACTTGGTTTACTTGATAGAACTCGTCGATCACGAGATGATGCGAGAAGCATTCGTATCTAAATGAATCAAGATAAAATTCATGTACATGTTGTGTAATGGTTTACGTAAGTCGAAACTTGACAATTTGGCTATTGAAATCTTACGAAGCAGCAATAATAAAAACCATCAATGATATATTCTAGATTTGATCACTGACCTATAGATATATACGCTGAGACGCTTAGTCCGGATTGGTCCGCAAATATACGGAACAACTATTATATCACAGCACTACCCATTCAACCCCCCCAACGCAGATAATGAAGTAGAAGAAGTATAAAACTAAAATAAAGTACATCAGTATGTACTATTTCGAAGTCACACTTACGCCTTCAGGCTCTGAGGTTATGCACTTCATTTCGTAAATTATGTGAGCTAAATTGTTAAGCGAGTAATCTAAAGCGCAGTACCGTCAATTAGATTAACTAACTTGTGGTACTGACCTATGAACTCTGAACCTTTGGAAGTTAATAGGATTGTACCATTCATACTATTACGAAGAACCATGCCCCGCTTTTGCAATTCTTCTAGATAGTTTACCATCTTGTCGTACGACAATCTAGAGTAATGTTGAATATGAGTTGGTTTAGCTACGCCGTTGGTGTTATGCATAATATCCTCTTCGATAGCGGATAATATTTCGTAAAAAAGCTGAAGCTTGTGTCTCTTTTCCTGTCTCAATTTGCTTGCCGGCTCCTACTTACAGAATACACCTACGGACAAATCGTATATAAGATTATCAGTAGGAAATCCGGTCAAAAATACAACGTAGATCAACTTTGAAATAAGGAAAAAAGATAGACAGGCGCACACCCAATAGATATTTACAATCTTGGATACCACTATTTTTATCTTGATTCAGATATCGGCTACTTTAGATGCCAATAAATAGTCCTCATCTGAGTTGTTTTCCTGTAGTGCTTCAGCAATCAAGATGCCATAAATTTGATCCAAACCATCTAACTAGCCCCACACATAAATAATTTATAGAAATTGCAGGTATATCGGTACGTTGAATCATTTAGTTCCTCCTATTATTTGTACGTATGATTTCTTATGAAGTAATTTACAACAGTCTGGTCAAATACCAAATTATTAATAATATCCTACAACAAAATACATACTGAGATGGGTTTCCAGGACATCATTATGCAATCAAGTGTTCCTGGTGATTCATTATCCCCTGTCTTCCTTGTTCAAGATTTTGCCGTAATCATGATAGTTGCGGCAGTCATTCTTGCAATTACTCATAAACTAAAGCAGCCCATGATTATAGGATACATAATTGCAGGAATGATAATAGGTCCCCATACCCCGCCCTTTAGTTTAATCCAGAGCATCGACACATTGAATGCTTTTTCCGAGTTGGGAATCATAATGTTTCTTTTCGTTATCGGCACAGACTTTCCCATTGCCAAACTTAGGTCTGTAGGTAGAATTTCTATTATCATTGCGCTAAGTGAGACCATTGGTACCATGATTATCTCATATTATGTAGCTCAGACCCTACAGTTTTCATTCAGAGATTCACTATTTCTTGCTCTAGGAATGTCCATTTCCAGCACGATAGTTACAGTAAGAATTCTGGAAGAACTAAACATGATTAGGGATAAGTCAGCAACTCTCATGCTTGGAGTATTGATTGTAGAGGATATAATTGCTATCACAGCTCTTGGAATATTTCAGTCTATAGCGATCGAAGGGATAAGCGATACCAATCAAACTGCCTCTATAATTCAGATAGGGATCTCAGTAGCAATTGTATCGGCGTTTATAGGAATTACTTTAACCGTAGGCTCGCGATTCATTCCAAACATAATAGACAAGGCTGGGAAAACTAATGACTATGCTTTGCTTCTCATCTCTATACTCGGGTTGGCTTTCGGATTGTCCTTCTTAGCCTCGTCTCTTGAATTATCTGTCGCAACTGGAGCGTTTCTCGCTGGAGTATTGGTTGCTGAATCTAAGAGTGCAGCTATAGCTAGAGTAGTCACAGTTCCTCTAAGGGACGTCTTTGCCGCACTGTTCTTTATTTCAATAGGAGCTCTTATGGATATATCGCAAATCCCCTTCTTGATCCTTCCATCTTTGATTTTGATTGTTACTTCATTTGCCTCAAAACTGCTGATAATAAGCGTAGTGTTACTAAAGGCTGGATATGATAAGAATGTAGCATTAAGAACAGGCTTAGGTTTATCCTCAGCACGTGCTGAAATGTCATTGGTTGTAGCTAAAGCTGGTCAGCAGAGCGGAGCTATCTCTACTAGTATATTTCCGATAATAGGTATCGTAACCATAATTACGACATTCATAACACCTTACGTCATGAGATTTGCTAAGGATTTGAAATTATCATCCAGTGCTGCTGCTACGTCAACATCAAGCTAATTAGATACCATTAATAGACCATTGTAACTAGCTCGAAGTAAGTCAAATATCATATACAGTGTCATTATTGCATCTTCCTAATCTTGTCTCCAGGCATTCGGACAATATAACCCTGTACTCTTCTATATGTGCATGGAAATCTGTTTGTACGTATATCTAATCCCTTATGCTGCTCATGTTGAAATTATCAAAATCAGTTGTTGGGTTAGTAGTATCGCCTCTGCCAAATTCCATATTCTGTCACAGTATCAGTTTCTACTAGATAGAACATAGCTTTAGATATCTGAATTTGATCACATGTGAAATCCAACTACTTTCAATTCGATATTCATCCATAAACGTAAATTTTGAATGACAAGAGAAGAGTAATTATTCGCTCAATACCGATTCACTGACTAGGGTGGACAAAATAACCTCATTCCTCCGTGAAATTTATTCTTCATTAGACGCATAAAATGAATGGTAAATCATAAATATTCTTACAATTCATAGTTTTCAACAGATATGGCATATACTAAACATGTTTTCATATTTACAACTACGTCAATGCTTATGGTCTGCACTATTTTTTGTACGTCTTCTTGGTTACAGGCCTTGGAGCCAGGTGACAGGAAAATACCACTGCAAAATGCTACTAGTGGTTCAAGCTTAACTGTTCTATTGGAACCAATCCCATATCCGGAGAAAGTTCATGACAATTCAGCAAAATTTAAAGTATCGTTTCTAAAGCCAGGTACCAGTATGTTGCAAAAACATGTTGATTTCAATCTGAGGATATATGATAATAATAGTCGAGTATTTCAGGCGACAAATTCGACAGGTCAACCGTCGATTCCACTACATGCAACCGACGGAGTGATGTCAATACCGATGCTAAATTACAAATTCAATCATCCAGGACAGTACAGGATCGAGATTCCCGTATATGGAATATTATTTAACCCAATCAATCCAGAATTTGCAAACTTTACCGTTGATGTCATAAAATAGCAGAGCTGGTTTAACGCAGTCAATAGATAGCAGAATGTTCTCATGATACAACGGGCGAACGGGCGAGCGAACGACCTTATCTGTATCCTGTTATTTTACCACAGTGCACCTAGAAAAAATATCAGCTCTGTAATTCTTTATCTCACGGGAAGCTTCATCAGAACTCATTTGCTCTCCCGTTATGTTTTAGAAAAAGGTCTAGGCTAACGTAAAGTAAATCATACCCATCTATTTCAGTGGTTAAGAGATCTGAAATTACCACAAAGGTGAAAATATTGCTCAAGGTTTATTTTTATTTTTATCATATGAGGATTCATGTGGTATATCATCCATCCGAACACCTGTTTCGGAATTAAAGAAATGTAATTTCTCGTGGGATATCCCTATCAGAACATGTTGTCCGACGAAAAGATCATGATGTGAAATTGAAGTCATGCTATAATTCAGGATCTTCATACTTTTCTGACCTATTTTTACCTCCAAAATGGTATCATCACCTAGCATCTCGATAAAAGATACAACGCACTCTATGGTTATATCTGAGTGAAGTGGACTGTTTCCAACACTAACATCTCGTGGTCTGATCCCGATAATTGTGTTCACAGGCAACTCTTCCTCACTGTATAGGCGATCAAATATTTTGCGTAAGTCATCCGACTCTGATCTAACTACAAGACCGGCAATGTCTACAAGTACTTCAGAATTGTTTCGATTAACTCTACATTCAAGGAAGTTCATGGCGGGGCTACCTATGAAACCTGCTACAAATGTATTTGATGGTTTAGAATATACCTCCTCTGGTGTACCCACTTGTTGTATCAAACCATGATTCATGATGGCAATCCTGTCCGCCATGCTCATCGCCTCGACCTGATCATGCGTAATATAGATTGTAGTGATCCCTACTTTCCGTTGTAACTTCTTTATTTCTGTTCTCATATACGCACGCATTTTTGCATCAAGATTGCTGAGGGGCTCATCCATAAGGAATACCTTTGGCTCTCGAACTAATGCTCTGCCTAATGCAACCCTCTGCATCTGTCCTCCACTTAGCTCTTTGGGTTTTCGATCGATCAATCGAGAAATCTCCAGAAGTTCTGAAACCTTTCTGACTTTATTTTCTATACTTCCCTTCGGTTCTTTTCTCATCTTCAAGGGAAAAGATAGGTTGTCATATACTGACATATGTGGATATAGAGCATAGTTTTGGAATACCATAGCTATATCTCTATCTTTTGGAGCTAAGCCGTTGACTAGAGAATCTCCTATATAGATACTACCGCTGCTTGGAATGCTAAGTCCAGCGATACATCTAACCACAGTAGTTTTTCCACATCCTGAAGGACCCAGTAGTACCATAAATTCGCCGGGGTTGATATCTAGTGAAAAATTATCCAGAGCTCTAACCGTTCCATAATCCTTTCTGAGCTTTTCAATTCTTATATTAGTGGACATGTGTAAATGCGTTAACCGTTTCCAGAAGGGTACAGTTAATTATCACATTTATTAGTATTTGATTAGTAAGCAACCCCTACTAATTTTTAATATTCACTTAAAAGAAAAAGTCCTACTTTGTTTTGGGGATTCCTATATTGGAGGGGTGTTTTTCAGCAAGTTCTCCCTTATAAGTTATCAGCAGCAGTATTTTCAGACATACACTTGCCTTTTTCTCTAATGTATCTCAGTATATCATCAAACGGTTGTTATGTTCTCTTTGATCCTAGATTTCATTTCTGATGTCATTTCTTTGTCACTTATGGCATGAGCTTCCCATGCATGCTTTACTGCTCTATCGATAACTTCTTCTTCAGAATCTCCGAGAATAACCTGGTCACAATCTAATCCTATATTTCTGCATGACAGTCTTTTCATACCTACTTGGTGATATAACATACGTTAAATTTATCAATTTTCCTTAATACGCAAAGACACACTTATACAGATTCGATTACCGCATTAGACTCTATGAGATTTTCCTAAGTAACCAACGTTCTTATTATCATCATTAGCGAATTTTTCTCCGGGGTCCTCGGATAAATGTCCTCAATCCTTGGATTTTTGCACAATCTTGTTGGATATGCAGTTACACATACCAGAACCGTTATGCATACTGTTCAGAGATAATGCTCAAAATCTACGCTCATAACATCATGGTAGAGAAGTCACTCTGCTAATTTGACAAGTAAGAATTCGGAATCACTAACGCTCATTCAATGGTAAAACTTAAAAAAGATACCTCATCTCTAGAGTCTAATGAGTATTTTGCGTCTAGACAAAGAATTGATGCTTATGCTTACTCTAGTCTTGCTAGGTACCGTAGCTCTTACAGGTGTAATCGATTCTGTGACCGCCCAGAAGCAGCCGGTCACATTGACGGCGATAGTTGCCGAACCAAAGGAGAGATGGGACATTTTGTTTGATAATGCTTCAAAGAAGCTAAATGAGAATCATCCCGATATGGACATCAAGATAGATTATAGGGTACTTCCATACGATGCTACAAGGACTCAAATACTCACTTCGATGGCAGGTAGAACTCCTATCGATTTGATCTCAGTCGATCAAATCTGGCTCGGTGAATTCGCTGAAGGAGGTTTCTTAACAGATCTCACCAAGAATGCCACTTCTTGGGGGAGACAGAGTGATTGGTATCCAACTAACTGGGAAGGAGGGAAGTACCAGAATAAAATATACGGAATATGGGCATGGACAGATGTGCGAGCATTATGGTATTGGAAAGATCTATTAAGAGATGCTGGTGCGGATCCAAGTACTCTTGAGACATGGAATGGATATGTGTCGGCGGCCCAGAAGCTTAATCAAGCCCTAAATCAGCGGGGTATACAGGGTGCACATCTAGTTGGTGCAAGCCATTCACCAGACATGTGGTATCCTTATCTCTGGATGTTGGGAGGAGAAATATTAGAGCAAAAAAGTGGACATCCAACTAACGGGACATATTGGTTCCCTGCATACAACAGTACTGAAGGAGTGCGGGCTCTTGAGTTCATAAAGAAACAGGTAGATTCAGGAATTAAACCACAAGTTAATCATTTTTGGGGCCAGGAGTTTGCCGATAAGAAGTTTGCGGTAATGTTAGAGGGTTCCTGGTTGCTCGGTACCTTTCCACGTGACCAATGGGCTAGCTTCAATGAAACCGTGGGTATGATACCAATGTTTCCTGTTCCTAACGCAGGAAACAAATCCGCCACTATGATGGGAGGGTGGGTTCTTAGCATACCTGAGACATCCCAAAATAAGGCGCTGTCATGGGAACTTCTCACCTTGCTTGTGGATCCAGAGATACTTGCTCCTATGTTAGAAAAAGAAGGGTACCTTCCTACCCAGAAACCCATTGGCGAAGGACCCTATTCGCAGAGACTTAATGCTACAATACCATACTACTCAGAAATGATCTCTATGATCCCAATAGGTCATAGCAGACCAAACATACCAGAATATCCACAGCTAGCAGATAACATAAAAGAGGCAATTGATGGAGTTTACTTTGGCGGTAAGGATCCAAAACAGGCGTTACAGGAGAGCGCTGTCAAGTCCGCTAAAGTACTTGGTTGGTAATGGATGTACTATTCCAACCAACTATATGCCAACCAAGAAACATGATTATAATATGGAAAGAAATCATCTACATGAATTAATTCGAAGAATCTGACAAGTCCTTTTAGTATGTGAGCTTGGATGCATCCACATCATTAAATAGAGACCAAATATGGCTCAAATGCTGAAGTTACAGCCATATCTTTTTCTCGCACCCTCTTTTGCGATACTGCTTGTGTTCCTAATTTTTCCATTATCTTGGAATATATATATCGCTCTACATGATGTGACTCTTACCACCATTCTCAAAGGGTGGGAATACGTGGGTTTGGAAAACTTCGTTACTCTTTTTGATGATCCGGATTTCTATACATCACTTAGAGTAACTTTGCTGTTCGTCGGAGGATCTGTGACGCTGCAGTTTGGGGTCGGCCTGTTGATGGCAATCGTATTGAACCAGCAGATCCGTGGTGCAGGTGTATTTAGGGCTATTCTAATCATACCATGGACTATATCCGCGGTCATAGCAGCATTTTCCTTTAAATTTATCCTTGATGACAATTTTGGCATACTGAACTTTATGTTAAACCAATTGGGCATCGGATCTGTTGGATGGCTTTCTGATCCCAACATGGTTGTGTGGTCACTGGTCATCGCGAATATGTGGTATGGCACACCATTTACATTATTATTTTTGACGGCAGGATTGTTATCTATTGATCCTTCCCTATATGAGGCAGCTCGAATAGATGGAGCATCTAAGATGCGTTCTTTTTTTTACATCACACTACCGTTGCTGAAACCGTTTATAATAATTAATCTAATTTTGATTACTATGTGGTCAGTAAACCTATTTGACATCCAATTGATAATGACAGGAGGTGGACCCTTGTTTTCGAGTACTACTGCATCGCTGTATATGTACAGACAAGCTTTTGAATTTGGATTACTGTCTAAAGGTGCGGCTTCAGGAATAATTTTGATCGTTATCAACCTAGCGGTAGCTGTTACATATGTAAAGTTTCTAAGGAAGTAGTACGGAGAATCTAGAGATGAATCAATTCGGAACAGAAAAAAAGAACAATAGGTCTATACGCCGTTTTAGTAAAAGCGAAACTACAAAAAATTTCAGAAGAAGGGTCCCATTTCTTGGAGAGGGCATAGTACTCTATGGCCTGATTGCTATTTTTCTTTTTATCACATTTTCTCCTATAGTTTGGATATTTTCGACTTCCTTAAAACAAAATCAAGAAGCAATGAGTTTTCCCCCCAATTTGCTACCTCAAGATCCGACACTTGAGAATTTTATTTTTGTTCTGACCGATCCTGATCTTGTTCGAAGCTTATCCAATAGTTTTATAGTAAGCATTGGAAGTACTATCTTGAGTGTGACGGTTAGTGCACTTGGAGGTTATGCGTTCGCACGATTTGAATTCAAAGGTAAAAACATAATCATAAGTGTTATTCTAGGGCTATTCATGATTCCTGTAGTAATTAACATCGTGCCTCTCTATATTATGCTAGCAGATATAGGATTGCTAAATTCTTTGTTTGCTTTAATGCTGACTTTTCAAATACTCATAATTCCTCTGAATATACTGCTGCTGAAGAGTTATTTTGAAACGATACCAAAAGATCTTGAGGAGGCTGCTCTCCTAGATGGTTGTTCGAGGCTCGGAGTATTACGTAGGGTTACCATCCCTCTATCCATGCCTGGATTTGCAATCGCTGCAGTACTTTCATTTAGATTTGCATGGAATGAATTCATTTTAGCTGTGGTCCTCGCAAATCATCCTGATTCCACAGTATTTCAAGTTGCCCTGTACCAGTTTATCTCGCTTTATCGAATAGATTGGGGATATCTAAGTGCAGGGATAACGATCGCGATAATTCCTGTACTTGTCTTAATGCTGAGTTTCCAGAAAGATATGGTTAGAGGATTAACATTAGGCGCTATTAGGGGCTAATGATAAAAAAGAAATGCTTGTCAGTATGTCTCATAATCAAATTACAGAGGCGCAAGGAATAAGCCCATCCAACCTATCGTCTACATCTCTGGATATAATTCTATCTTAATGGCTCTTAATTCGTTAATGGATCTGTTCTAACTAGAAACGAAATTCCAAACGTGATGCGGGTCCTTCTTCTTCTTATTAGCCGCAATCTGGACAGATACCATTATCGGATCTAATGGTACAGAGTTTTCCCTTCTCATTGAAATTTCTATGCGAGAAAATGCGACTGCAGTTTTTACATTTATGAAAATGTACACCTTCATGTAATAATTCAGAAGTCTTTAGCTGGTTATCTATTATTATCCACAGATCGTTGTCATCATTCATTTGTGATTTTTCAGATGTATAAGGTGGTACAAATAATCCATATAAAAGTTATTTTGAATCTCAGGTTATTAACGTCCATGTCAAGTAACGAATCCGAAGAAAAGCAATAATGTGAATAAATAGTGTTGAAAGACCGTCAAATAAATCTTGAACTTTATTACCTGCCCGATATGTTGTTGAGTGTTTGCAACCAATATGTCTATTAATGCACGATGGCTACGCTTTCTGGATTGCTTGACTAAATCTACTGCTTCACTAAATCAAGTGGTATGATATTGTTAAATTGGATCTTTTGTTGTGTTTTTAGAGCTCATTCTCCCCGCTGCATCGAGAATTAAATCAAGTTGACTACATCATTCTATGTAGCCAGTTTTTCATTTAGTAACTCAGGAAATATCTTCAAAATATCTGCAAGTCTCTTCCTCAACGTAACTATACTTATACCTCCGGCTGTTGCTATTTTTAATTGAGTGATATTCTCTTCTCCCTTCTTCAAACAGGAAGCATACAAGACTGCAGCTGCTACCGATTTGGGGTCCTTACCATAGGATATCGGATTCTTCTTTGCGATGCTCAACATATCTACTGCTTCTCTGTAAGTCTTTTGACTAATATTTGCCTTAGTTGCAATTTTGGAGATATATGTTGTAGCGTCAACAATTGAAGGATTAATTTGCAGTTTTCTAGACAGTATTCTGTAACACCTACCTGAGAAAACAGGCTCTGCATCTGCCGCAATAGATATCTCTTGCAATGTTCGAGGGACATGCATCTCTTTGCAAGAGGCATACACGCTAGCTACGACCATTTCCTTTATCGCTCTTCCTTTTATCAATTTAGTGTCGAATGCTTTTCGATAATAATATGCAGCCCTTTCGATTACAGGATTTGTGAGTCCCAATTTGTCACTAGTCCTTGCCATGATAGCGAATGCATTTCTAAAGTTTCTAAGGTGATTCTTGTTATTACCCAAGATCTTGTCTAGATATCTAATCTTGTTGATTTTCGTAATCTGCTCTCGATTTAAATTAGTACCGTTTGCATCTGTATTCGAAAAGGTTATTACTGTTGACAAACCCTTGTCCGGAAAAACAAGAGATGTTGGCATGCCCGACCTACTTTTTTCATTTATATCCCCGGTAGGGGTTTCTTGCTTATCTACTACGACTCTGCCGCAAGATGTGCAAATAATTTCTGCGGTTAATCCGTCGAAGATGGTCGATTCACTCTTACATGACGGACATGTACGAGGATTAGTGAGCACTTCGTGAGAGATCCTTTGCTCCTCTACCTGTGCACTATTAGCAGAACGAGGAGAGAGAATGTATTCGCCAATTTGTAGAGAATGCTTATTCATCGGTTGAATTTATCAAATCTTTTATAAAAGACGTTGGTATTTTGTGTAATTTAACTAATCATATACGTTAAATAATACGGATGCAATTAAATAACTACATTGTATTTTCCTAGAATGGAGACCTGATCAGATTTTCATGAAGACAGCGACAAAGAGACGCAAGTCTGCTACTGAAGGTATAACTTTTAGATTACCCTCAGATAACCTGGAACAATTATGTAAGGAAGCTGAGACTAGACAGATTAGTGTTAACACACTGGTAAATCAAATTATCAACGAGCATTTGGATTGGCATTTGTACGCAGCTCAGGCTAAGCTATACTATGTACCAAAACCATTCATAACAAGAATACTTGATGGATTCTCAGAAGAACAATTATCTGATTTGGCTGAAGCGAGTGCAAGAAAGGACTTCGTTGATATCGGTTTACTTTTGCGAGGAGAATTTACAATCTCGTCCTTTTTGAGCATCTTGGAGAACTGGTCGCGAATATCAGATATTCCATACAGAGCTGAAGAAAGTGAGGACATGCAGAAGATTATAATTGAACACAATATGGGATCTAAATACTCTTACTTATTTAAAGAAATTTACAGGCATTTGTTGGAGAACGCATTTGAGACAAAGACGCAATTTGATACTACAGACAATACGATTGTTCTTACGTTCAGTAAAGACGCACGCCCTTTGGAAACCGAAACTGAATGCTAAAACCTACGTAATCAAATGCGATGAATAATATATTCTAAAATAAATGAAGCGCCGATAGTTATTAACCGACATGAAGGCGGGGCCGATACGATATTCAAATTCATCAACAGATAATTCAATAGGAAAAAGCGCTAATGTAAACTAATACTATGAATAAGCGTGACCAGCAGCAGTGTCAAAGACTGATAATTAATTTCGTTGCCTAAATCAAATACTTCCGTTAGCGTTGCCGCTACAGTATTGAAATCTATGGTATCTAATAAGATTTATCTTTCACAGGACTATCCAGACACCAGCTTATGCTACTTAATCGATTTTTTCCTTAACCTTCTCTTTCTCGTATTCCGTTCCTAAATCCTTGTCTGGATCTTTGACCTTATTAAAGACAGCCTTTGCGCCTGATTTTATTTTGTCTTTCGCGTCCTTTGCACCTTCCTTTACCTCGTGCCCAGCATCTTCTACATCATCTTCAACATCATCATGTGTGCCGACTTCGTATCGAGTCTCTTCCTTTACTTCGAATTCTTTGCCCATTTTTTCCTTCATAAAGTTATATTCAACATTCTATATATAGCTTGTATCCCTGCTTGTATTCTTGCCAAATATGGACTTTTAATGCTATATTTTTCGACCCGTGCGAACTTAGTTACCTAATAGTACATACGTTCTTTTAAATGAATAAAGTAATACTATTTATATTGTGTTTACTAAGTCAACAGACACATTATGAAAAATTTGTTGGAATCAAATGTAATACATTACGTAACAGCCATAACGTTCGCAGTAGTTCTGACAACGTCCGTGACTTACGGAATACAAGGTCAAAAAATCGAAGATGCGGTAGCCCAGGATCAAACAGGGGGTAGTTCTCGGTTGCAAAGTGCAAACATAACTGGAGATCTCACTAAGCCAGCTGGAGGCAATACGTATGGCGGGGAAAAAACTGGCGATATAACCATAATCTCTGATGGCCATCAAACAGATGTTAAAGGTTTACTTAATGCATCTCCTGCTCCAGGTAAGGTTTATGAGGCTTGGCTTCAAGATGCTGGAGGATCGGAATACAAACTTAGTTTAGGCCAGCTCAAGGGTAATGGCACAATCGATGTTAGCCAATACATGGTCAATCCATTTACTTACACGGTATTTTTTGTAACGGAAGAACCAGAAAATGATGTGGATCCCAATGCTGCTGATCCTATAGCAGGAGTAAAGTTAGAAGCTCCATTCGGTCAATAAGAGTTTCATCTCTTTTTTCTCATGTATGAATTCGTGTTTTTATTGTTCTTAAACAATTTTAATGAAACGAACCTATAATTATATCGATATTTTATTGTAACATTGTATCGGCGCTGTTAGGAGGGAACAGGTAACATTTACAAAAATTCAAATTTGTTTCCCCTTTGGCCTCAGGATATGGCGGAGGAAGATGCATATCTTCAAAGTTGTAGTAGTAAAGATGACCGATGATGTAATTATTATTAGCTACGCTTGAACCATTGCGATCCGCAATCTTCTTCCAAAGGTCGAACTCGCTCTCAAAGGTGAGAAGACTTTTTGTATAGAAGAAGATGATGATGATGATCCTGCTTGCTCAAGTTGTACCTTAGTAGACTGCTTAGCCGAGGTTTCATCGTTTTGAAGCCATCCCAGATGTTCATACCAAAGTCTCATCCTAAGCTCCTTAGCAAGTCGGCCAGAAGTAATTCAAAGATTAACCTCAGTTGAATCTTTGAATCCATTCTTGTCAGTATTCGCTGATTCGATTGTAATCCACTTGTCATCCACTATCATAGCCTTAGAATGCACATAAATTTGTCTCAGTTTTTTGGACTTTTGATGTTGAGATACAAGAGAATATGTTGCCACACGACTTCCGCTGTCTCCAGCGTCCCTCAGCCGTTGTAAATGCTTGTTAACATCATTTATACTTGTCCTGGATAATATACTTCCTACTAATCCTGGAAGATTCGGTTCCATGGGACCAACTACAATAACTCTTAGGTTCTTTTGTTCCTGCAATCTCTTGCAGAGGATCCTAATAAATTCATTCTGAAAGGGAAATTGGTTTTCGATGTAGATGCTATCTCTTGCCTTTCTAATAATATTTGAATACCAAGCCAGGATGCCTCCATCTCTGTCCATTCCTTCCCATGTGCGTAATGCCACTGTTCTAATCCTTCCAGTAGTCGACCGGTTTGAAATTGCTGGAGGCTTTAGATTCAAAGCCCTAACCTCTTTTTCATCTTTGATTCATTAGCCCAGCGTTCATTAAAATGATGTATTAAATCCCATACAACTGGGCCCTTTATCATACAATGGACATCATGCCATGGTTCAGATTCTTTATCACAAAATGGGTCGTTGTACTCGTGCATATAGTATCCCATTTTCCTCTTGATAGATCAAATCCCCCACAGAACCCTGTCGTATTATCTATTACAATTATTTTTTCATGGTGAACAGAGGACAGAGTAGGCGATGTATTATCTATCTTAACGATTAGGTTCTGTTCTATTTTGTATTCTCTCGCTAACTCATTCAGTACCTCCACTTCATCAGCTCGGCCATCTAATCCCCTTTCGCTGGCGCCCGGCAGTATACGCAGTGGCAATTTGGGTTGCCATACAATAATTTTTACCTTCACTCCCTGCCTAGCTTTTCCTATAATGAGTTTTTGGAATCTATATGCCTGGCTAGTGTTATGATATTGTGCGGGAGCAGTGAAATTTGATAAGGAAGTGCTAAAACTTTGATCATCATCTAGAGACCCAGAATTTGAAGGAGACCATATGATTTTGTTGTTCTTGAGACACTTTTGATGCAACAGCGTACTCACGGTTGGATTTGGAGGATTTTGAATTGTGCAAGCGAGAATCCCCTTTGGTAGAGAATCCCATAGGAACATTACCCAAGCTCTGGCCCTCTTCTCGAATAAGACTCAGTGAAGGATCGAGGTCATAGCCAGCTATGTATATAGAATTCTGGGCACGATTTATTTCGTCATATATGAGTGTAAAGTTTCCTGACCATCAATAGAGAAATCTATCTGATTCCTGTAAGTAATTTCTCCAAAACGTCTCTGGTTCCGTTCAAGATAGGCGGATCGCTTAATTGCTCCCTGCCGGGCACTCATAACTTTGTTAACTACTAGTCGCTAAATGATATAGATATCATATTAACATGATCACCTTCACGAGCTTCTAGTAGGTCCCTCGTCAACACATTATTGAATCATATGTAGGATTTATGGTTTGAAACATGTGCTATCTAGTTTTTCTTTCGTGAAGATGCTGTCCAATGGGAAAGTGTTTTAATTGAAAGCTATTGAAGCAAGCACGCCTAGTAGAAATTTTTTTCCCTCAATCTTCCTAGGAATATAGAAAAAAAGATTAAATCTCGAAAAGATTAGCCGCCTTTACTGGCCTCCCTTGTTAAAGAATTCTTGTACGCCTTTTGATACATTCCCAAGTAATTTTCCGGTTTCGTTAGCCGCTGCCTGCAATCCCTCGCCGGTTTTATTTCCAACTGTTTGAAGGCCTGCAACAGTCTTGTTTCCAGCTGTTTGCATTGCCTCGCCGCTTTGATTTCCAGCCTTTTGAAGGCCTGCAACAGTCTTGTTTCCGGCTGATTGAGCGGTTTGATTTGTTTGGTTTCCGACTGTCTGGTTTTGTCTTTGAGCAAACAGTGCATCTGTCAGGGTCAAAGTCAAAGCAGAAAAAAGCCCCAAAGCTAATCCCAAGACAATCAGTGTACGGATCGGTGTATCTTGCATTACTTCTACGTCTTTGTCCATTTAAACAGTTTTGTTAACATATTATATATATTATATGGAGGCAGATTATCAAATCGGTTATACGAACGAATATCGGTACGTCAATAAATTGTAAATCAATGAGTGTTATTCAGTTGGTTTTATATTTTATCAATCTTCAGAGAGGTTATTCCTTGTCATTATTATGGCAGTATGTTAGTTGCATGTCAATGTAGACGTACACTCAAATTATTTTAGGAGTTGATATGCCTTATTCATCAATTGGACCACATCAGCCATTCTGAGCAACTCGTGAGTACTATACGAATACGTCTATAAAGTTTATTGAATCCTGTATTTTCTGAGATAGGTAAATGCACTTGCTTCATCTCTCCTGATGTCGCGATGATTAGAATATTCGTAAAAGAAAAGCACGACCTTGAGTTGGTGGGAAAACGAGAGGTACATGTACATCAATACAAGCGCTTGCGCTTGAAAGGTGGATAAATGTATCCGTACTTTCAGGATTTACTACACATAAAAATGGGATCACCTCTGACAGGCATAATTGCGGACAGCAGCTGACTAAATCCAATAGATCTGGCTTGAATTGATATTCTAGGTAAAAACGCCTAAAGATCCTGAGATGATCCATAAATAATCCTTAAATGTGACTATAATCGAATAGTGGAATGAAGGCATCTGATCTCTTTACAAAGTGTTTGGAAACAGAAGGCGTAGAATATGTTTTTGGATTGCCCGGTGAAGAAACTAATGACCTAGTTATCTCTTTATCAAACTCTTCCAAAATCAAGTTTGTGTTGACAAGGCATGAACAAGGCGCGGCCTTTATGGCGGACGTTTATGGAAGGCTTACCCAAAAAGTTGGACTATGTCTTTCTACTTTGGGGCCTGGGGCCACAAATTTGACCACCGGTGTGGCAAATGCAAATATGGACAGATCTCCACTATTAGCAATCACTGGACAGACTCACACAAATCAACTGCATAAGGAATCGCATCAGAATATGGATCCCATAACGATGTTTAAACCCATAACAAAATGGAGATGGTCGATGCGCAATGCGGACAGCATTCCTGAAATCATAAGAAGAGCCTTCAAAATCGCGTTAGAAGAAAAAGGGGGAGCGGTACACCTTGAGTTACCACAAGACATAGCAAAAATGGAATCTGACATCAAACCAATTATGGCCGAAGATGTATCAAGACCCAGACCCAATAAGGATCTGATAATGAAAGCAGTGAAGATGATTTCAGAATCAAAACTGCCCATAATCTTAATTGGAAATGGATGTATCAGAAAAAATGCAAGCGCTTCTCTACGAAAATTTGTAGAAAAAACTGGGATTTGTTCAGTAAATACATTTATGGCAAAGGGAGTCATATCCGACAGGTCGGAAAGACATTTACAAACAATTGGGATCAAAGAAGCAGATTACGCGTTAACGGCGATGGTCAAATCTGATCTTGTGATCGCTGTTGGATACGACCTTGTAGAATATAGCCCAAAGAATTGGAATCATAACTTGAGGAAGAATATTATACACATCGATTTTACTCCTGCAGAAGTTGATACATACTACCCTCCCACTATCGAAATTGCAGCAGACATTGAACATACCATAGAAGCTATATTAGATGAATTAGACAGAGCGGCAGAGATGCCCCAGGAAAATCCAAGTTTAAAAGGATATAGACATAGAGAGAATATGCCTGACCTCTTTAAGAAAATAAAAAAGGAAGTAGTATGGAGAATCGAACGATTTAGTAAAGATACCTCGTATCCAATAAAACCTGAGAAATTGATTAGTGACGTAAGAAATACCCTGGGTGATAATGATCTGGTTATATCTGATGTAGGAGTCCATAAGCTGTGGATTGCTAAAGTATACAATACATATTCCCCGAATACCTGTCTTATTACTAACGGCTTCTGTTCAATGGGCTTTGCGCTTCCAGGAGCTGTAGCAGCGCAACTTGTACTACCAAGACAAAAGGTTGTCGCAATGTGTGGGGATGGCGGTTTTTTGATGAATGTACAGGAGATAGAGACGGCTGTTCGACTAAGGCTACCGATAATTATTATAATCTGGTGTGATTCTGACTTTGGCATGATTTCGCTAAAGCAATCTATGGAGTTTGGAAGAACCGCTTTTACCAGGTTCACAAATCCAGACTTTGCAAAACTTGCCGAAAGCTTTGGAGCCGTGGGATACAACGTTGAAAGTACCCAAGAATTTCAGACAATTTTGGAGAAGGCAAAGGATTCGACGTCTCTTCCAGTTATAATAGCCGTAGATGTGGATTATTCTAGGAATAATATTTTATTGGAAAATAGTAACAGCTTTAGAATATAGGAAAGATGATGACGACATGGTTGCAAATTATTCCATCATTTTCGTCGCAATGGTAACTGCTGCTACCTTCGTACTCGTGAATGGTTCCGGTCAAGATGGCATAACAAGGATTTTTAATCATGTGTGCGAATACCCTATAATTAAGGAGGATCATTAGTGACCTCTGGCAAATACTTCAATAAGGGTGTAACAGCGCTGCAACTAAATATCTGTAGGAGAAGATGTCTGACTTTTTACACCCAAAAATACAGTCGAGATTCGAACGATTGCTTACTGACGAGAATAGATGGAAGTATACTAACCGTCACACGGAGAAGCCGTACAAGGTTTATTCTTTGAAATAAGCCTTCTGCAAGGTCGTTATGGCTAAGATGCTCCATTTTATCTATAAGTCTCTTTTCACGGCAAGCAATTGCTTTTCGAATAGTGGACAAAGAAACTGCATACTACATCTCATAGAGTAGCATGCATAATCCTTCGTAAGGACCGTATAGTTTGAATAGTTTGAATACCAATAGGGTTGCAGAGTACAAGTTACTGTTATGCATGATCAGGATCCTTTGAAGTTTCAGGCCATCAAATACAAAGAAGCATTCACTGACAGCCCTTTTTTTATTAAACATTGACTAACATTGACTAACGTTAGCAGAAAGATTCTTTAGCTATTTTACCATTTTGCTCGATATTGCCAATCAGATTTAAGTCGATATCCGAAGGCAAGAGGATTTGTATGGGTTTGACTACACCATCATAAATTTTGGAGACCTTGAATAAATATTATTGAGCAGCTCTTCTTGCAAGCTATGATGTACGTTCAAAAGGGAGATCAAGTAAAGTCTTCACCCTTTCCTTGATTAAAAATTCTATCTGAATACACAGCCAATTTTCTTAAAACTCGAATTTTCTGCTCCCTATCTATCTCTGCTCCTTCAATTGCAGAAGATAGATAACTTATAGATTTATCATACGTCTTGCGTGCAACTGGATATGGTACGCCATCTTTTCCACCATGTGCAAAATTATATTTTACGGGATCTTGCCATGACGCTTTTGTTCCAAAGATAATTTCACCAATAAGAGACAGAGCTCTTACTGCTGCAGGCCCCACGCCAGGAATAGAAATTAATTGCTCATAATTTTGTGGTTGAATATCGTAAATCTTTCTAAATACCTTCCAGTCTAATCTACGAGGCATCTGATAATGTTCTCCAGTATAGGGGCCGACTTTTTCCTTATCATTACTACTATTACCGGCCAAAAACCAACTATCTAATGTATTCCTTTTATCTTGAGGAGTGTCCATTATTTCTGACACCTTATACACGGATGATTTTAGCGAATTAATATCGCTTGTTGCCAATTCTACGCAGACTTTTTGGTTCCCTGCAGAATGAATCGAAGTCATATCAAGCGTGTTTGGATTTTTATATTCACTGGTTATTCCCGCATGTGGCTCAGACACAAAGCTCCCCAGATAATCTGAAATCCAGTGGTATCTCCTTGCCATTCTATTATTTGGGTTCATTCCCTTCTGCACCACAGTCTGGTTGGTGGTGGTGGCGCAGTTTCCGTGCTCATCAAATAGAATTACGTGGTGATAGAGTGAATAGCCATCTTGTACCGCTGCATTATTTACTTTTGCAGCAATACAATAAATCATCAATCTTAGTAGAAGATAGATTGTAGTGCTTTTCGGCAAGCCTTGGAATATCATTTTTCGTTTCTGTAGATTTTTTTCCTTTTCCACCTGCAACAGAGATTGCGTAGACATCTTCCCTTAGTGATTGTTTTAGAACACCTGTCACTACGGTCGTAACTCCTGAGGAATGCCAATCAAACCCCAAAACACAGCCAAAAGCTTGAAACCATAGAGGATCCGCTAATCTTCTTAAAAGCTCCTGTTGTCCATATTGAGCTACAATTATTTTTGATATTGCTGAAGAAAGCTTGATCATCCTCTTAATTAAATATGCAGGGGCATGTCCTCCATATAGTGGAAGGTTAATAGTGGCTGCGGCGGAAAAAGATTTCAATGTAATCTGAAAATGAATAGTACCTATATCCTATTAATTTTTTGTTAAAATGACATTTTTTAATTTCTGAAATTCCAAAATCATAAATGGAGACTTATACATACTCGGTTCAGGTTCATAAAAACAGCCAGATCTAAAGAGTAATGCCGAACTGTCAACGTCATCGTAAAGAATGGCTTGATAAAACCAAGATGCTATAAAATTCCTCGAGATAGAGTCGACGACTATCGAGACGGAAAATTTTGGTTGGAATTTCGGCGCAAGATATAAAAAAACAATTCAAAAGAAAAAATCCTGGGTACTTTAGGGATTGAGTATGAAACCCAGGTCAAAATGTCCTATTCTTCTGTATTCGCTTTAACCTCTCTAGCAGATAAAGAATTTGTTCATGCGTTGGATTCGCAGCCCTGATGTGGGCGACATCTACGTTTAGGTCTCCCAACTCCTTGTAGACTTCTGTATCTTCTACAGTGTTGACCAGCTCGCGCAACGCGAAAGGCTTCTGCATTAATTCTACTATCTGTTTAAGCTCTTTTACGGAGTTTTCGAGAGTCTCTCTTGCGTACGCGGAGGCAAAAATTATTCTTTGATGAGGATTGATCCCTAGTATGCCTTTGGCTGCATCCATGCCATTCATATCTGGCATACTGTAGTCAAGAATAACCACATCATACGGAGTAGCTTCATTAACCCCTCCGAACGTACTTTGGTCATTTGAAGATGCGGATGATTCAATATTCGTTGCTGCCACTTTGGGTGGAGATCTTTCAGGTATATGGTTTCCGAATGTCTTATCATGAATAGCATTCTTATAGTTCTCAATACAGTCCTCTCCATTTGACGTGACAATTACATCATGTTTTCTCCTCGCGAGAGCCTTCTCGTAGAGTGTTGCTATCTCTAGATCGTCTTCGGCAATTAATATCCGCATGGATGCCGTGTGGTATAGAATACACGCATACCTCTACATAACCCTAATCTTATTTAGATGGTCAGCTTTTGTAAATCTTGTTCCAGATTTACTACCGAAGGTATACTGTGAGAGAATTTGAAATCCCCTTTGAAAACCGACAATCGAGATTTTACGGTTAATGTGACAATTTTTTCTTGTTTCACTTACTTCACGAAGTTCGATCCTTTGGAAATCTACATATTATATGATCAAGAGAGCTATTCTAGAAAATCAAAAAAGTCGTAAGATAATATATCAAATACTAGCTAAGACAGCTACAATTCATCCTCCGCTGGCCCTCGTGATAAGATAAATACAACAAAGCTCCCTACTATATGACCGATTGAGAGATTCAGACTTAATTATGAATTAAAACAACTCATAATAGTGTATTAGTTCCATCTGCTTTAAGGGTAAAGACTCAGATCAGACGAATAAGCGATATGTGTGTGAAAACATATATAGTTATATGATATTCTGCCATACATATCGCATATGTCACAAACAAACATAAACAGGAATATTGGTTATATGTCTCGTATTTTTATATCTACAATTATTATGCTTTCTTTTATGATAATTAATCTATCAAGTAGTAAGGAACTGTTAGCGCAAAACGATACCACCACTAATAACTTGAGCAATAGTAATATTACTATTTCAAGCTCCAATAATCAGACCAACAACCCAACTGCAGACAACAGAAGTAGCTCACAAAGTTTGCCGATTCTCTCAGGAATAAGTGATAAAGGAAATTATAGGGTAGAACTTCGTTGGGGTTCTCCCTTAGATATACAATCGCCAGCTATATTGTCTAAGGCGGGGTTTGATATGGAAGTATCTTTTTTAAATGCCAGTGAACCGGAAGCTACTCCCCAAACAATACCAGGGGGGCAAACTAATTTGACAGACGAACCTTCGGGCATTATAAGGGACAACACCAATTTGTCTACGATACAGCGAACCACTCCTGTAGATAGCTTCGATATGACAATCTATGATAACAAGGGAAATGAGTTGTGGAGGAAAGATGATCAGACGGTAGCTGCAGGGAAAGCTTCTCTTAGAGTTCTATTGGATACAGCTTACAGCGGAGGAGTAACCATAACGATAAATGATATTAAGGGTATTCCTACGGCAGGTGCCGAAAAACAAGGTCCTGATGCTGTACACTTTACGGCAGATGTGCAAGCGGATAAGTAATCAATTGAACAGATCTATAGCCGTAAAGGATTTTCTCTGTGATTACATGAATAAAAAATGTCGTAATGTCTAAAATAAAACCTTAAAAAGGTATGATGTAAAATTAGTCATGAGGAGTTGCTGCAAATGAAAATGAAAAAAGCATCTGAACCGAATGCAATATTAATGGCTAAACAATTGAAAGAGAAAAGAAAAAAGGAAGAAGAAAAAAAACAGAATAAAGATAAGATTGATAAAGGTAAAATAGTAATAGAAGAATTGGAGCGTCAGGGAGAACTAAAAGAAGATGTTCCTATTGGGGGAGAGGCATTTGAGGACGAGCAACCTAGACAAGGATAGTCATAGCGAAAGTGATTCGATATTTATTTCGGATCTTCTAACTGGTAATCGAGCCCTTTGTCTAGCCGTCTTACTCTTTGCGGCTGAATCCTTAAGGAAATATAGTTTACTGGGGTTGCATAGTATTAAACTCCAATTGATTTGTTGTTGAAATTTTTGTTTCCATTTAGATTGGAGCATGAAATTGAGCCTATATGAGAATTAAAACGATTTTTCGATAGTATGTGTTATGCCCAGTCTTTCCCGTAGGGTACAATATTATTCTGGTAGATGAGCATGTGATGAGTGAGTAGCAGTGGTTCATAAAATGAAACCATCTAGAGTTTTAATATATTTGGGTTTACGTGTTATTATGGGGGTACTTATATCTGAATCTTATGCAGAATAGTTACTTGAAAATAGGCGTGCAGCGATGAATTCAATAAATGGCGCTTACAAACCCAATAAACATAATGTTATATTGATATGCAGATGATTTTAAATCCTTGTAGTTCACATAAAGTTAATTTGAAATAAAATTGACGAAGAAACTTCGAGACGGAGAGCGGAACGAAGATACATCATCATCATCATCACTTTCTAATAACAAAGACCTATCTAAATCAAACGTTTTTCAGCGGACCTTTAGGTCATTAGGACCTGGAATAGTAACAGGAGCCTCAGACGATGATCCTTCAGGAATTGCTACTTACTCGCAGGCCGGTGCAAAGTTTGGCCTTGGAATGTTATGGATGGCGATTTTTCTCTATCCAATGATGGTAGTAATTGAAGAGATATGTGCAAGAATCGGACTCATTACTGGAAAAGGTTTAGCTTCAGTAATAAGGGAAAAGTACTCAAGGAGAGCAGTAATACCACTCGTATCACTCCTTCTTATTGCCAATACAATAAATATAGGAGCAGATATTGGTGCTATGTCGGCATCCATCAGGTTATTATTTCCCGATCTTCCGTTCGTAGCCACAACCTTTGGATTTGCCGCAATAATTCTCGCTGCCGAGATATTTCTCCCATATAAGAGATATTCTAAACTACTTAAATACCTGACTATTTCGTTGTTTGCATATATCATAACTGCAGTAATAGTTGGTGGAAAGTGGAACGAAATACTGACCGCGACTATTATTCCACACCTCGATTTTAACTCTGAATTTATCATGATGTTTGTGGCGATATTTGGTACTACAATATCCCCATATCTCTTCTTTTGGCAGACTTCAGAAGAAGTTGAAGAAGATCTAGAGAAAGGTAAGATAAAAGAGATTGGGAAAGGCAAACCAAGAATTCTAAAGTCCGAAATCAGATTGATGAGATCTGATGTTCTTATCGGAATGGCCTTTTCAGTATCTATTATGTGGGCAATAATGGTAACGACTGCAGGGACACTCCATATTAATGGTGTTACTGATATACAAACTGCAGAACAAGCAGCTAGTGCCTTACAACCGCTTGTAAAGTCATTTCCGTATGCAGGACAAATTGCACAGATGATTTTTGCATTAGGGATAATAGGTACGGGGCTTTTAGCCATCCCTGTTCTGGCAGGATCTTCTGCTTACGCTTTGTCCGATACATTTGATTGGAAAGAGGGGCTAAATAAGAAGTTCAGACAGGCTAAACCCTTCTATATAGTAATAGCAGCTTCCACGATTGTAGGTCTTTTCATTAACTTTAGCGGTATTGATCCGATTAGAGCATTGGTATATACAGCAGTCATTAATGGCATTGTCGCCGTTCCAATTTTATTTGCAATCATGAAGATTTCTAATGACAAAACAATCCTTAGAAATAGTACTAATGGTAGGATATCGAATATCATTGGATGGTCTACTTTTCTTATAATGGGAACGTCTGTAGCGATCCTGTTTCTAACATGGGGGAGCAGTCAATAAGATTATGCCGATATTAGTGCATTGTTTTTGACAATCTCTCAGTCTAAACTGTAAATTCCGAGCTATTTGTAATCAGAATTCGGTTTGTTGTAAGAGGTGTGAGAGGTTCATACCAATCTTACTACCGTCACATGAGTCAACATCATTGTAGATTAAATATTGTTGAAATGGGAAAATTGACCGATAAAGTCAAAGAAACACTCAAGGATGCTAAGGACACTGTGGTAGGAGAAGACAGTGGAACTGAAACATCAACTAGTGCAGAATTGTCAACGGAATACGAATCGAAAGAACCAATGAGTCCTGAAAAGATAAAAGAACATGAACCAACAGCTGTAAAAAGAGACATGGAAGAGAAAATCACAGGCCCAGGAGAACGAGTACAAACCCAGAAGAAGCAGCTGAGAGGGCAAGAAGAAGTGGGATCACTAAGGGGAGTGCTGGAGCTAAAAGCGGAGGGAAAAATCTTAACTAGGAAGCGCAGGTATCCTGTGACAACTCATAACTCTAAATAATTAAAAAGCCCTGACGAGCAATTCTATTAAAGAACAGGTATCTAAGTATTTTTCTCCTTTTTTTAACTGAATACATTTCGTCGTTTGCTGGAAGAAGGCGTATATTGAAAACGATTTGCAAAAATCAATGTACAAATAGAATACGTTTGTGATCGTACTAGATCATAGTAATTTTGTAACGTACTTCCCTCATCGATTTTCCTCAGATGGACGGAACGAAAATACTTATCCGTACAGTAGGACATGTTATTGCTAGATATTCCTTTCACGACATACCATTAAGGGGTCCAGAAGATGGTTTAAGTTAAGCTTAGGGTGCGTCCGAATAAAATTATACGGTACTTAAAGCATGATCATTTTTGCTGATACTTGCTGTCATTCGCACGGAAAGTTTATTCCGAGGCAATTCGCTTGGCTAGTCTTGTACATAGTAGTAGATTCGCTTTTCTTCTCTTAGTATGATGTTCAGCCTGGTAGAAAGCTTTTCGTTGTTTACTTTTTTCGACATCGCATTTAAGACTTCATAGTGTGTTACTTCTGCGCTTTCAGCCAAGCACAAGAACTCTATTGCTTCAGATGAATCTGGATTATCTCCCAATATGTCTGCATTATTTTGGAACACTTCTCTGCTGTTTGTTCTGCTATTTGATATACCTTAGTAGAATCAACCTCAGCTTGCGACTGTGGTAAGCTATCAACTATCTGCTCTAGCTTCGATTGATGTTTATCAGCCTGGGTTGGGATTCCATTTTTATTCAACAATCCATTAGAAGTTAATTCTTCCACTGCTTTCTGAGCAGCC
>JBKPHJ010000492.1:0-5577 GCA_046729835.1 Thermoproteota archaeon | reverse complement strand
ATATTTTGAAAGTCAATTTTTGATAAGTTACCTCCCCAAACAGGCACGGGCTTACTCATGAACACATCATATGACCGTAACCGAAACGCTCTCATCCATTCTGGTTCATCCTTCAATCTGCTAATCTCTTCAACAGTTTCTCTTGCTAGCCCCTTCTTGCTCAAATAAACATAACGATCAGTCGAATCCCTAAAGTCATACTTACTATAATCCATATTCAGATTCTCAGTTGTCATATGTTTTTATAACGGCGTTATTTCTTATATAAATTTTGTCAACGGGTAGCTGATGTACCTCACTCTTATTTTCATAGTTTAAAAGTCATTTGAGAACGAAATAATCATCGAGCATCATCTCTTCTACGATCCATATAAATGCGGGGCTGGTGAATCCTTATTTTTCCCCAAACGCTTTGGATGCTTCCATTATCCCGTAAAGAGTATGTTCTACTGCTTCGATGAACGGACCAGGTGCATTTTTCTTGAGTTCGGCCGTGGTCATATAACCGATAGAGACTAATCCCTTCATTTGCCTTATATAAGACATTTCTTTCACGCCTAACTCCCTCCGTATGATCTCAAAGAAGGCTCGTGCTGAGGAAGCGCTAGTAAATCCAATCGCTTTTATTTTCCTGTCTCTCAATAAACTGAAAAAGTACGCCCAACCCTCATCAACCTCTGAGTTTGCCCTAACATCGTAGAGATAAAATTGGTCTACATGAAATCCTTGCTTAGAAAGAGACCTAGCAATAGTATTGTCTCCTAGTTGACTCCTCGGAATGACGATTTTAGTCATACGGCAGTCGCCTCCTGATTCTCTGGAGAGATACGTAACCAATCCACGAGAGTTGTAAGTTTCTGGCATTATTGCTGAGTCGATCCCATAGTATGAAAGCTTCTCTTTAGTCGACGGACCTATACAGATAGTTCTGACCGAGCTAAGTTTAGATAGTAACGCTAACCTAACTCCGCTGCTCTCCGCATTTCGTAGTAATATATCTACGGCTTTGCCGCTTAGAAATATGCAAGTATCGTAACTGCCTCGGATTATATTTGACACAATACGTTCTATTTCAAATCGGGGTTTTGGAATTACTATTATCGTCTTGAGGCAAATCACAGACCATCCTTCACTCTCCATCGCGTTTCTAAATTCGATTGATGACGAAACGTCTCGTGTAATGGCGAAGAACTTTTTGTCTTTTTGGTCCTCATCTTCAACCATTTGTGCTGAACCATCTCAATCGTGGGGAAAACGAGACTACCGCTCCGACTACAATCACAGCAGGAGCACCTACCTTGTATTTTACAGCCCTCTTTGTAATATTGTCTAAATTTCCGACTATAACTTTCTGATCATTCGTAGTTCCTTTTTCGATGATTGCCACCTTAGTTGTTCCTTTCAAACCACCAGATCGCAACCTTTGAACAATCTTGTCAATTTTCTCAACGCCCATTAATATTACGATCGTATCCACCGCAGATGCGATGGCCTTTAGATCCACATCGGAATGCTTTTTCCTTTCATCCTCATGTCCCGTAACGAATGCCATCGATGACGAGTATCTCCTGTGCGTGAGGGGAATTCCTGCATATGCCGGAGCAGCGATGGCCGAAGAAATTCCGGGTACGAGTTCAAATTTGACGTTATGTCTGCGCAAATATTCAGCCTCTTCACCTCCTCTTCCAAAGATCAGTGGATCCCCTCCTTTTAGTCTCAATACATTTTTGCCTCGCAGCGCATAGGTTGCCATGAGTTTGTTAGTTCTTGACTGATGCCCGCATGTGCCTCTGCCTACGTCCCTCCCTACATAGATTTTTTTTATCGTTGAGGGGATTTTTTCTACTAACCTCTTACTAACCAATCTATCATAAAGCACCACGTCACATTTCGAGAGTAGTCTATATCCTTTGACCGTGATAAGCTCAGGGTCTCCCGGACCGGCCCCGCAGATATAAACTTTTGAAGTATTCATTGCCCGATGTTCCATTCCTTTAATGCCATCTCCCAGCCTCGCGAAAAATCTTTGACGCCCTTTTCCAGCAATCGATAGCCAGCCCTGATTCCCACATCCTTTGCATCCACAGTCGCTCCGCTTTCAGTGACGAAGATCTCTTCAGAGCCATCGGCTGGGAATGCTTTCGTAACTAGGGTCAGTGTCTTACTATCCTCGGAAGATACTGCTGCAGCACCAACAGGAAGCTTACACCCACCTTCAACTACGGACAAAAGATTTCTTTCCGCTTCAAGCTCGGCTCGTGATCTCGGATCTTCTACCGATTTCAGAAGTTTTAAAATATCAGCATCACTATTTTTGCAAACCAATGCTAAGGCACCCTGACCAACCGCAGGCATAAAATCCCTTACATCAAATTGTTCCGTTACATATTTGGTCAAACCCAATCTCTCCAACCCCGCCTGTGCTAGAACGATAGCGTCATACAACCCAGACTCGACCTTCTTAATTCTGGTCTCGATATTTCCGCGGATAGGTATTACCTTTAGTTCTGGCCTCATCCTTAACAGCTGAACTGCTCTCCTTAAGCTACTTGTTCCTATGACAGATCTGGGAGCCAGCTCATTAAACTTCAATCCTTTGCAATTTATGAGAACATCATTAGTAAGAGACCTAGTTGGGACGGAGGCTAGCTCCAGTTCGGCGAAGAGCTCCGTCGGCACATCCTTAGCGCTATGAACTGCAAAATCTGCCCTTCCGTCAATTACGGCTTGATCAATCTCTTTCTCAAATATGCCCTTCTTGTCAAATGTGTATAGTGGTCTTACATCTAAATCCCCTGAGGAATTTATTTTAAGGATATCAATATGTACTTGGCTATTTTTTCTTATAATCATGTCAACTACAGATTTTGTCTGCTCTAATGCCAACCTGCTACGCCGCGTTCCTACAGTAAATTTTCTCAAATGGCAGCCCTCATCATACGAAACGCATAATCGTACCCTTCGATTGTTCTATCGATGTCCTCCTCTACGTGTGCGCAGGATAGAAAACATGTTTCAAATTGAGAGGGGGGGATAAAAATCTCTTTGTCTAACAGTGCTCTGAATAATACAGTAAACATTTCAGGATTGGATGTTTTGGCAGACGTCAAATCTTGCACTTCCTGAGATGTAAAGAACAGCTGATACATTGAGCCGACATTGTTTAGACAATATGGTATTTTACGGTCATGGATAACCTCTCTAATACCGTCTACCAAGGAATCACATATTCTTGTTATTCTCGGATAGATGTGGTTCTGGCCTTTGGCTAGGGTCGATATAGTAGCAAGACCTGCTGTGACTGAAGCTGGATTGCCCGCATATGTACTTGCCTGATAGACATCTCCAGAGGGAGAAAGCTGTTCAAGTATGTCTCTCCGTCCGCAGATGGCTGCCAAAGGAAAGCCGTTTCCGATAGACTTCGAAAATGTAACAATGTCAGGCTTGATCCCAAAAAATTCGCTTGCGCCTCCAATCGCTAGACGAAAACCAGTAATGACCTCATCAAAGATCAAAAGAATGTTGTTTTCCAACGCTATTCTCCTTATTTGATTGAGGTACTCTTTTTTAGGAACAACTAGGCCCATGTTGGCAGGAACTGGCTCAAGTATAATGCATGATATATCATCTCTTTTTCTGACCACCTCTTCGAGGGCAAGTATATCATTAAATGGTATGACTAGAGTCTCTAAGCTAAATTCTTTAGGAATGCCATTTGAAGATGGTGTACCATAGCCAGTTTCGTCGCGATTGACTAGCGAATAGTCATGTGCTCCATGATAACATCCTTCGAATTTGATGACCTTTTTCCTATTGGTGTACGCTCTCGCGAGTTTGATTGCATTCATCGTTGCCTCCATACCTGAATTTACTATCCTCGTCATTTCGCATGCGGGAATAAGCTCTCCAATCAGCTCTGCCAGTTTGACTTCATTCTCGGTAGGAATACAGTAGAGAGAACCGTTCGCTAGCTGTGATTTGACTGCTTCTATAATATCAGCATTTGCGTGTCCTAAAATGAGCGATCCATAGCCCATACAATAGTCAAGATAGCTAAGATGGTCAATGCTGACTATTTTACTTCCGCTTGCGGAAGCGGCAAAGAAAGGAAAAGGTTTGAAGAATCTGATCGGGCTATTAACGCCTCCTGGAAGCACTCTAGTTGCCCTTTGGTAAAGATTTCGAGAGTTGTCGTACATTCGGGGCTCAAAAAATATCACTATTTATCGTTATAATTTCATTCCGAGCACTACTATTCATCTCCTACTATTCATCTCCTAGGATTTGACAGATACTCTTGGCATGATATGTTATGAGAATATCAGCTCCAGCCCTTTTGATAGATGTCAGCATTTCGTGTACGGCTTGCTCTTCATCGATTAGTCCCTGTCTGGCTGCTGCCCTAATCATGCTATACTCCCCCGATACACTAAATGCACAGATAGGAAGATTCGTCATACTTCTTGCCTGTCTAATCAGGTCAAGGTACGGGACTGCAGGCTTGACCATGAGAATATCTACACCTTCTTGAATGTCCATCGCCATCTCTCTTAAAGCCTCTCGAGGGTTAAGCGATGACATCTGATACGTTTTCCGATCGCCTTCCGCAGGTGTCGAATCGGAGATTTCTCTAAAAGGTAAATAGAGAGACGAAGCATGTTTTGCGGAGTATCCAAGTATTATGGTGTCTATTAGGCCATTTTCGTCTAGGGCTTGTCTTATAGCCTTCACCTGGCCATCCATCATTGCAGATGGAGCAACAATATCACTTCCCGAATTTGCGTGGCTAACGGCTATTCTGGCTAGCAGATCAAGACTGAGATCATTATTCACACGGTTATCTATTACTATTCCGCAATGACCCATAGATGTATACTGACACAGACATACATCGCTTATTAGCACTATCCGATCACCGAAGGCCTTCCTGATCGTTTCGATAGATTGCTGGACCACTCCGTTCTCATCGTAGGCTGAGCTCCCTCTGTCATCTTTTGATAAAGGAATTCCAAAAATGATAAATGCACGCAACCCTAGGTTGTAACACTCTTCAACCTCTCTGATTAGACCAGAGACAGGCAATCTTTTTACTCCGGACAATCTTGGACTATCTTCAGCTGCACTAATACCTTCCTTCACAAACACAGGACAAATAATGTCTCTGGGAGAAAGTCGAGTTTCTTGTAGAAGTTGTCGTACGGCTGCATTTTTTCTCAGGCGTCGAAGTCTGACTACGGGATAACCCGGAGAAGATTTATCCATCGTCATAGTTGAATATATTTTCGACGATCCTAAGTATGTCCTGCTCAGAAATGTCTCCTAGTCGCACCTCTTTTCGAATGTTGTTCATGGGAATGGACAATACGGTCGAGATTATAGCATGAGAAAGCTCTCTGACTACCCTCTCTTCATCTCTACCTATCCTATTTGATAGCAGACTCAAGGCCTTGTCTAGCTCGTCCTGTCGCAATAGATCGACAGACCTATAAATCGAATTTACCAACTCTTCCATTCTCTTATTTTTGAGGATATCCGCAAACGATTTGGCCTCCGTTTCGATTATCTTTTCAGCAGATA
>JBKPHJ010000491.1:0-34376 GCA_046729835.1 Thermoproteota archaeon | reverse complement strand
CAACCTACCCTATAACTATCAACGTTGTTACTAATAAAAGCGATAATGATAATAATGATAAATCAATATTTTTTATTGGTACTTTCTTTCCATCGTTATGGTTTGCTGAAATCGACAAGTTGAAAAATGATACCGCAAATGGAATTCATGAAATTCAACTTCCTACAGAATATGGATTTAGTAATATAGATCCTTTATATGTAACTTCAGGTTCATTTGCGTTTGATGAGGACAGAAATTCGGTGTGGATTTCGATGTTATCATATACAAGAAAAGGTCAGATATTTGAATACAATCTAGACAGTAAATCTTTTAATGTGTTTGGTTTGCCAGATGACCTCAGCTCTCCTCTTGGTATAGTAGTTGGAGATGATGATGATGGTGATGATGATGACCAAGAGGATAAACCAGATTTGTGGGTAACAAATCCAGGAACAAGTACATTCTACAACTTTGAATTGAATGAACAAGAAGTCATAGAAGGAGATGGAGATGTGCAGACAATGACAGAGGAGCGTGACAAGGAAATAAGTAGCAATGTAAATATCGAAAAATACACAACTTCAATGGCCTCCCCCAGGATTTTCGGCAGGTCATTTTATGACTATAATAATAGTAATGAAACTGAAGGTGATGATCTTCGGAGTAAATACTATACATTACCATCGTGGATCAAGAAAGCAAGTGATGGATCCATATGGTTTAATCAGCAACAGGGAAATAAGATAGCCCGATTTGACCCCTCAGAAAAGTTGCTTGTAGAATACTGGATTCCTTCTCAAAATAAGGAATGGGGTAGTTGTGACAGTAAGGAGGAGGATTCTACCAATAAGAATAATAACATGACGAGAGGATGTGGAATTGCTAACGTACTGAATTTCGCATTAAAGGAGAGTAACAAGAAGGGAGATGAAGATGAAGATGAAAGGAATACTGTAGAAGAGGTATGGTTTACAGAATGGGCAACAAATAAGATAGGAAGAATCAACACAGAAAAGGATCTTCCATTCAATATTGAAATTTTTGAATCTGATGAAGAGTTAACCATTAAACGAGGAGAGTCTGAAAACATAAAGATGATTCTGACTACTAATGAGGAATTTATAGAAAATGATGATAAACAAAGTAAAGGCATAGGAAATAATGCGCGTACAGAGTTATCAAGATTCTCAGATCTGGCTACGTTGGATAACCTTATAACAACGACTGCGGCAGGCACCTTTACTTCCACCGGATATTTAGGAAATTCCACTGGTTACTTCGATATTCCCGTGCTTTCCTTCGATCAGGACAAAAATGGTGATGGGGAACAAGAAGTATCATTTGTATTTATACCATCAAAAGATATGACTCCAGGCGATTACGTATTGATGTTAGGAGCTGAGAATAAATCGGTTTCAGTCCTAAAAGCGGTCAAGATAACTGTCATTTAGGGATAAAAACTAATTATTTGGGATAGTAGTATACCAAATTCGTGGCAAGAGTAAAGCAAAAGAGAAACAATAGTAAGTGTTGCTTATTATTGTTCCAAAATGACCTAATGGTATACCACGTTCTTGTCTTCTTTGTTAGGGCTTGTTGTTATAACAAATTAGCCCAAACTTTAGATAATACCATTTTATAGGTTCAGGGAGTCCAATTTGTCAGGATAACCTATACCTTGAATCGTGAAGACGTTAATGATGATAAGTTGTACTAAATCTTGTTTTTCCTAACACTGGAGTGAAACGAAAGATAGATCTGTAATGCATGTGAATATCAAGGGCGTATGTATAGTCTAGCATCTGCTCGATGCTTGTAATGGGCATTACCTTACTAGAATAAATAAAATAAATATACGTGATATGTCTGAATCAGAGAGAGACATCGCATAAGCGGTAATTTAAAAACCGATCCAGAGGACTTTTCGTGTGTGTAAAAAGCTAAACTTAGTTCTAATGGCCTGACAATAGCAATCAAATGAGATATAGTCAAAAATAAGATGTATACTCGGGTAAGGAATGGGAGGAAATTTATCATCATCTCCATTAAGAATTTCTGTCAATGAGATTTTATGATACAGTCAACATGATTTTTCAGAATAACAGCCTTTAGGTTGTAATGCATCGTCCTCGGGACTAAAATAGAGAAGGAGTCGGCTTGAAATAAAATAGATAAAATAAAGCATAATTACCAATCGATAGTAAGCCAATGCTTCCTTCTTACTAGTTACTGCTTTATCTTCATTCTTACTGATGTGGATAGCTACAGCAATACTTCTGAGTCAGTATCGATATAGGATGGGTAGAATAAAATACTTCACACTTATGGGCATACCATTGATATACGGACTGAATGAAATATTGAACGTATCATCGAGAGTGTTGACGCGAGGGTCAACGAGCTGCAAGTGTCAACATACTTCTAGTTTTTATATCTAGAGGTGTAGGTTTGCGATTAGTTCTATCTATCTAATGATGAAACATTAAATACTAAATACTAAATACCTTTACCGACAGTTCCAGACATGGTCTGCAAGGGCATCTGCGAGCGCCTTAGAGCGTACAAACCATCGGCACGGTTAGGACGGTATGCTGTTGGAGAGAAGATGTCAGATATGTGAAGTATTTCTGAAATGGCCAAGTCTATCATGTCCGTGCTGTGGCCATAGGTTAAGGATGAGTCCGAGAAACATGAAGCTGAAGCGGACACTGAAAGCAGGATTAACACAACCGAGCCAAACTATCGCAGGAAAATAAATCTCGTAAGAAAGTTCGCATTATCTTGAGATACGATCAAGAAAATCAATGTTATTAATTCTCACTAGGAGATTATGATGAATTAGAGCACCGATATCATCAAAGTCGCTTCTTCCAATATCCTATTGATACCGATTTTTCTATGTCTATGTTAGCTCCAGCCTTAATACCTCTGTTGCGGGAACACTTAGGAGAACTTCGCTTCCATTAAATCCTTGTACAAATGACTTTGGTATCTTAAAGACATGCCTTCCAGTCATCAAAAAAAGAGAATCCTTCTCGATTGCAATGATATTTCCCATGTCATCATAGTCACTAGAACGCACTCCTTTTAGTTCCAGTCTATCCCAATTCTGGATCATTTCTGGTACGCCAATCCCCAGATTCTCTATTGGTTCTCCTGTTGGTAATGGTTCATTTCTATCCACCTTGTACTTCATTAATTCATTAAAGTCCATATTCAAGATCACATTTCTACCTACTTCCTTTATTTTTGATTTAGGGACATCAAATCTATAACCATAACTACCAAATATTACTATCTTGTCATCTGTTTCTTTCATTATATGTCCTACATGATCTTCATTTAACACTCTTACTCCCTTGTTAAATAATGATTTTGGATATTTTCTTTCATAGGTTGCCAAGTCTAAATTTTTACCTTGAGTCCAAGGTTCTAGTGGTACAGTTGTTGGTAATGGTTCATCATGTTTAACTTTGTATTTCTTTGCAATCTCACCTAGTTTAAGTCCAATTAAGACATTTCGTCCAGTCATTTGTATTTCTGATTTTGGAATATCATACCTTTCATTCCTTTCACCAAATATTACTATCTTGTCAGCTGTTTCTCTTATTACATGCCCTATATATGGAGCATCTAATGCCATTACGCCTCTGTTAAAGTATTTTCCTGATGTCATTATATAATATAATTCACCTCATAAATGCTATATCTGTTTTACTATACTCCTCTTTTCCTTGTTCTTTCTTTTAATGAATGCTAGATCCATTAACACCATCGTCCACTGAACCAACTAATGTTCCAAAGACTTCGTTCCCTCCAGCCATGTATCACCGTTATCACATCCAAATGAGATTGCACAATTGATACTAGATGCAACAAAAGCAGGTAGTGGTAGCGGTAAGTAAATGACTAGTCTTAGTATTATCATCAATCAGATCCGCATAGGGCGGCGTTGATAACTCAGATAGGCCGAGTTTAGCGCAATCATTCATTTATTAAGTATGTAATTAAACGTGTATCTATGTATAATGCTAGTGACAAACGGATACTACGAGGAGTAGCTACTGTCAATTATTATGCTGCTGACATAAAGGCTGCAAAGAAATGGTACTCCGAGCTGCTGGGCATTGAGCCATACTTTGAACGCCCCGACACCGAGCATCCAGCATATATAGAATTCCGCATAGGCGACTACCAGAACGAACTAGGCATCATCGAGCTGCAGCAGAAAGATTTCCCGTGAGACTTTTCAGAAAGTTAGATTTCTGATGAAAAATGTAAGCTAATCTTATGATGAATATAATAATGCCCAGGAGAAGCTATTTTATATATTTGTCCATTTTCTACACGAGTTTGATTGTCAAAAGTTAAGAATATATGTCTGCAACAACACCCAGGTGAGGTATGAGCGTCAAAATGACACGACCGACAGTAATGGCTAATGTCGTTTTGGTGACTGCCATTAGCTTGTCAATATACTTTGCAACAACGCCGGCGTTTGCACAGCCTACAACTGGAGCACCATCTCCCTCAACTGCTCCTGGCGGTGGTACTACCACGGGAGGTGGCGGAGACTTCGCACAGTTTATGCAATGCCTTAATGCCGCAGGCTCATCTCCCACAGCGGAGCAAGTCACAGCTTGCTATGAGCCGGTCTACGGTAGCGGCGCCGGAGACGAACAGGCAGCCGAAGAAGGCGGCGGAGACACAGAAGGCGGCGGAAACGAAGATACAGCTGACGGTGGCGGCGGCTAAGGCGAGAGCTATTATATCAAGCTCTTTTATCTAGCCATCTCAAGCTCTTTTTTTCTATTAGATAACAAGTATTACTTCCACAGCTAGCGCATAGGTTCACACTCTCGCTTCGACCATCCCCGCCTAGCTAGTCCTGGTGATATTTGTACATGACGCTTTCATTTGAATCGTAGTATATAAGAGATTGTTACGTTAGTCTTCTCTTAGCAGAAGCCAGACCAAGCGATTCAACGACATTGGATATCAATATTGGACGTTGTACTAAGATGATTCGAGTATGTGACGACTCATAAAAGCTAAGCTAGCGTCAATATCGTTTTAGAATTGTTATGGCAATGGCTATACTTAATATAGAATATGATTTGCTCTAACGCTTTGTATTTGAGACAAGAGATTCTGGCAGAATACATCGAATGTCGAATTACTAGCTGACTCTCAGCTAAATGATAGAGTTTCAAAAGTTTTTAAACTTAAGAATGATCTAGAAAAGAACGAAAAGAGAAATGAATTCTTTGCAAGAGTGGATGAGTTGTGGAATGATATCTATCTTGAAAGTCAATCTCTTAATCAGAAAGCGAGATGTAGTCTCTGTCCATTTAAAGAATATTAAGCATAGTATATGTCCCGAGATTAACACTCTTTCTGTCAGTATGAATGTCACGGCAAGTTAACAGAGTCTTATTATTAGCTTGTTATAAGTCATCAACTTTGATGAGAAATGGTTATGAGACGTATTTGGTTTATTAACTGATGCGAAAGACATGCGTTGTCATAGTAGCACTCGCAGCATTCGTAACAGACGCTTCAGTATTTGGTAGTCAATCCAGTGCCGGACTCATCGCGGCAAACTAAACTAAACATCTCTTTTTTTTTCTTTAGTTCACGCTAACGGTCTTTGGAGTTCCCCAAGTGCAAAATGTAGTAAATATGGTATTTTTATTTGAAGAGCAAACTCAACATAAACCAAATTATCGGTGACGATGATTCTGCCCAATGCAGAGATTGTTGGATTAACCAGAATTTTGAACCGACCAAGCGATTAAACGATATCGAGGCGTAAATAAAGACGCTTACATGTCACATTTTCAAACTGTTCAAGCTGATCTGCTTGAGCCATGATCGGTTGTGTTTGCTGATAATCTACCGAGACAATCATCAGATTTATAATTTTTTAGTACATTTCTACCGTCTTACTGCAGCGGGTGTGTAGAACTTGTAATGAACCGCATTCGAATCAAACGGTCAAGTATGCAGAAAGAGAGTCTAGATTGACTACTGGATGATATCATTTACATAAGAAATAATATTCGGATTAGTATTATTTAGGAATCAATTGTTTGTTTCTCATCCTAATACTAAATTATTGCTGAGTTAAGCCACTCCGCAGATAATATGGTACGCCGGCATACAATATAGATGGTATGTCATATACAAAGTGGAAATATTATATGGTAACCTATACAACAACCATACATGATCAACTAAGTCTAGGCTAATTGTTTTGTACTTAGTTTGTCATGTTTTACAAGGATGGAGTTAAGATCCTCTTTCGTGATCCTCGAACGGTATTGGTATTAGAACACGAAGAGAACTCACGATAAGTGACTGACTGACTTTTTCTAACGACCGTTTGAGATTTTGTGAAGATCTGTGCTACAATTATGCATGACAGTTTATTCTACTGGGTTCAGAAAAAGTACTCTCTGAGGTTCTTGTCATACTCTAGGTAAACCTTAAGGCAGCAAAGCATATGCATCCAACCATAACAGTTACCGTAGGATGCATCAAGTGACTTTTGTGTTTGATTTTTCCAACCAGACTCTTTAATCTTGACGAGAGTTGAATGCGCGTCAAGTGCTTCAAAGCTCATCTCGACTTGGTTACTGTTACCTTCCGTATTAGCCCATTCGAGAACAATTTTCTCATTCTTAATTGTTTCTTTAACGTGAACTGGAAATGCTCCTGGAAAGTCATGAAAATCCCACTTCACTTCTTTTCCTTGGTCTAGGGGCCCACTTGCCCCACCTGTTGTGAAATAGCCGCTGAGTTTTTTAGGGTTGTAGACAGCAGCAAAAACCTCATCAATTGGTTTTCTGATCTTCGCATACACTTCAAATTTTAACTCCATAGTCGATTCTCCATTCTAAGAATTTAATAATAGATACGTTATATAAATATAACATGTGACATGTCAGTAGAGGAAAAGTATGATTTAGTTCTTAAGGCGCTGGGTGATGCTCGAAGACGCGAAATGCTTGACCTGGTCAAAGATAAACCCAGAACAACTGGAGAACTATGTGAGCATTTCAAAAAATTAGATCGTTGTACCGTGATGCAGCACCTGCGTGTCCTCGAAAGGGCAGATCTAGTAATAGTAAAGCGCAAGGGTCGACATCGCTGGAACTACATTAACCCTCTTCCCATCAAAGAAATTCATGATCGCTGGATCAATGGTTATGCCTCCACAGCTATAGATCTACTTGCTCGAATGAAACGCGAGACTGAAAATTGAAAATTAACACGTTTGACTTTTTGGAATAGGCCTGATAACGAATGTTGGCGTAGATCGATCGTAAGACCTCTTTGTGCTGTGATACTTTAAGATGATCCTGCAACTATACAATTAATTATGACTATACAGCAATGCATAGAAATAGCATTTCTGATGTTGATGCTTTGACAACAGAGACTGAGTATGCACATATTAAGTATATTAAGCAGATAACAAATCTTAGATTGGAAAGACCGTCAGAAAAAGTATATCTTTATAGCGGTAACGAATATTTATCCATAACCGCCTTATTTTCATTCTCCTCTCTTTAACCAAACAGGACTGCACTTCGATACCTATTTTACCAATCACGCTTATTAACACAATTTATCGACGAAGCCAACGATGAAGACGAAAAAAACCGCTCCTATGAAAATCTAGAAGAGCACTAAGCTTCGGAGATTTTTGGGGAAATCAATCAAAGTTAACAAAAAGATCAATTATTATAATTACTATTTTGATTGATAAGGAGATTACTATATAGCATTATACAAGTGCGACGTCTATAGCATTATGCCGTTTTGTGATGGGTCGCACATAGAGATCAACCTTAAGGATGAAAAGAACTAATGTGGAATTGCAATCATAGACCTCTATTTATCATACCCAAAAAGGAAGAATAAAAAAGCGACCTTAAGGAATCCGTGTACTAATCATGAAAGACCAATAATTATTAATACATAGCTTCTAATTCTATAGCTATATGCAAAAGGGAGATAATAATGATGATAGAAAGATAGCAACTTCTGTAGAAATAGTTGATGCTACTCCACCTATTGCAGACAACGAGACCATTTCAAAATCAGATGTCGTATCAGCTGGCGTAACAAAATTAAATGATGAAGACTTGCACCGTCTTTTTCAATTCAGAAATTTGGCCTATTTAGCGACTCTGTCAAAAGATGGCTCCCCTCACCTCGTTCCTGTCTGGGCAGAAATGGTCGATGATTTAATTTTGATAAATACTTCCGAAACTTCAGCAAAAAATAAACACATAACAAATGATAAGAGGATAGCTCTGTCTGTCGTAGAGCAAAACAATCCATTCAATATGGTATCAATTAAAGGAAGAGTAGTTGAGCAGGCGACCGAAGGGGCAGATGAGCATCTAAAAAGGCTTGCCAAAAAATATCTTGGAATTGGAAAATACTATTATCGAAAACCAAATCAAAAGCAAATCATACTAAAGATCAAGCCTGAAAAGGTAATGGGCTTATCAATTCATCCTGCTTTCTATTTCCTTGCCTACTCTCCATGGAACAAGTAAGATAACTAATACCTTTAGTACAGTATTTCTAAATAAAGACACACTGCAATACTTACGCTATAGTGAGCATATTTGGACGTGAAAGAACCTCCGCAGAGGTAATATTGTATGTATTATACTTATATCTCCTAAGCCTCAATTTCAGAAATACCGATTTTATGGTTTTATGGGGGTTTCGTGCCCTCTCTTTTCTGGAACCGTGGCAAGCTGATACCGATATTCTATTTACTTATTGACGTTCCAGTGCGTGTCTATCCCAGTAGGCACATCTTGCGGCTGCCTCATAAGTACTCTGTAGGAAAGATAGCAAGACATCGTCAGGTGATTTCGCTGTACGGACTGCATCATAGGGCAGCAGGAACTCGCTCATACCAGTATGGTAGAACGCTTCTGATGGCTGGATCGGATACTCCTTGAAGCCCTGAGGCTCGGGATAGGCATAAGCATAAAATACCGGTTCATCTACAGGACCGCCGCCTGGCCAGAAACCGCAACTGCTTACCTCGTGAGAATAGGCTTCAACAGCCACAAAACGGGCCAAGTATGGAGAGCCGGGGTGCGCAGGCGCTGGACGTCCTGAAAAGCGAGTGACGTCTAGATCAAACCCTCCCCAGAAAAAATGTACCGGACTGATTTTTCCGGTGAACCGGCACCGAAAGTCCGTGAACACTCTGCTAGTTTCCACCAGAATGCGCCAGAACCGCTGCGCATATTCGGGATCATAGGCCGCATGTTTCTCATCCCTCTCAAATGGGGTTCGATCCGGCACTTCGACCGGTGTAGTCCAGATAGTTACAGGCATCCCAAGTGATTTCAAGGCGGCCATCGTTTCTCGATAAAAATCAGCTACCGATCGGGGTCGCAAAGCGACTGTCTTGGAGGAACCGTCAGTAGTCTCGATCATCAGGACGTGAGCAATGAAATCAAAGTCTATTTGAAAGTGTCGACCTTTATGAGACATGGGGGATGTAGTTAGTCCGCGAGTTGTAACATACAGAGTGACATTCCACCAATGATTTTCGAGCGGCGTGAGTTTGAGCCGGATCTTGCCTACTATCTGGGTCCACATGTGCAGCGTTTCGTATGTGTCTTTCCATTCTGCCAGCGGCAGTTCTGGCCATGTGTTTGCTGTTGTAGTTGTCATTGGTTTTCTTCCTTCTCTCCCAAAAGTACTCGATCGTGCATTGGAGGGTAATGATTTACATGAGCGGTGAGTATGATCCTAGACTGGAAGATTAGGGCTAACAGAAGTTCAGGCAGTCGAAGTTCGGGAACATGCCTCATATGTATATATGGAAGAGTCATGTATCTAAGAATTTGCTTATAACCGAGAATACTATTAGGATGAGTTTAGTATCGGGTAGATAATATGTGATCATCTATTCCATTTAGAATAAGCGTAAGTACATTTATACTGGCCAGATCTAGTCTGAGACTAGTCTGAGATCCGCATCCATTAACTCAATAACGCATTTAATAGAAGTATATGCTGAAGCAGATAAACCAAGACCCAAATTCCAAGATTTGGAATCTGTACTTAACTTCTGAGGATTCTCAAAGAATCTGTCACTAAAGTCCTTGCGCGCATAGATGAATAGGATCATATCACCATTCTCACATATTTCTGTATCAAGTTACAGCTATTACCAGATATGGAATTTCAGATAAAAGATAGATCTGTTATGTAGATAACATGTAAACAACATCTGATGAGCTAGTCGGATAGGAATACAATATAGGATCATTGAGAGTCTTAGCGGTAAGTCCTAATCGTAGGATTCGGTCGGTACCTTCCTCGATTAATAACTTAAATCCGGAACTGTCTCGCCTACCCTCTTAGAGGAAGCCCAGCCATTTGTATTTCGATATACGGTTCTAAAACGTAACCCTATGTCTTTGGCTTCTTTTTCCTGTACACCTGTAGCTGCAAGAGGTGGGATAATAAAGACAACACTAGGTAAGCCGGTGTAATTGGATTTCATGGTATTGCCTTTCAATAAATTATTTGCTACGAGTGTTCCGTCCTAACTTGCTGCAGGAGTTAATGGTGCGCCTCCGCTGGCTGCTACGTCGCCGGCTGCATATACCGCTGGGTTTGAAACACTTTGCAGATATTCATTTACTTGGATACCTCGTGAAGTGTATTTTACTTTCCCAGCGACAAGATTTAGCCCTTCCAAATTAGGCACCCTGCCAGCACCATGTACTACCATATCAGCTTCCAGCGATCTCGATGAAGCATTTTCTTTACCGTTCTCAGTAACATAAGATGGTTGCTTTTGCATTATTGATGAGAGCTACTGTGGATTATTTAGCAATTATGATGCTTGTTACGTTCCCCCAGCTTCACATGTTTGGGAGCCAATTAATATTGCAGTTTCGCAGACAGCAAAATTATTAGTATAATGGGAGCAAATTCCTGTCTATGATTCTTGTGTGATTTTCCTACTTGTCGATGCGAGCGCATTGTTCTGACTTCGCATTCTTCTGTTGTTCTGACCTCGTATTCTTCTGTCATCTGCCAGCAAGCAATGGAGACAATAATCACCGGTTTCTTGTTAAACACAATGGCTTAACATAAGTCATAGTAGGTGAAGTTGACAGATAGTGATAGTGGTACAACGTATCTAGTGACGTTCAGATATTGACAGAAAGATCTGGAATAGCAACACTTTTTTTACTAGAATAAACATAATAGACTTGGTTTTGTGTGCATGAAAGAAGAGCTTAGCAGACTAAAATATGATTATTCAAATAGAGTTGTATTGGTAACAGGTGGTACTGGAGCACTGGGTAGAGCTATAACAAAGGCTTTCGTTGCCTCCAGTGCCAAAGTAATATCATCATATGTAGTCGATAGAGAAGTAGATCAACTAGAAGCACAGATTAAGTCAGCGGTACACTTGATAAGAGCTGATATAGGAATAGAAGAGGAAGTAAAGAATTTAGTTTCTAGTATCTTAGACAAGTATGGTCAAATCCATATCTTGGTTAATGTGGTTGGAGGTTATATAGGAGGTAAGAGTGTAGTTGAACTTGATGAAAAAGAATGGGATCTGATGATGAACATGAATCTTAAATCGGCCTTTCTAATAAGCAAAAATGTCATACCTCAAATGATATCTTCAAAAAATGGAAAGATAGTTCATGTATCTTCCAGAACCGGTTTGAAGTCTACTGGATACGATTCTGCTTATGCGGCTTCAAAATCAGGATTGATTCGGCTTGTAGAGTCACTATCTGAAGAAGTGAAGGAATTGAATATTAATGTAAATTGTATAATGCCAAGTACAATCGACACAGAAGCAAATCGAATAGCAATGCCAAATGCAGACCATAGTAAATGGGTGAAGCCACTAGACTTAGCAAATATAGTATTATTTCTTTGCTCAGAAGAAGGAAAAGCTATAACAGGTGCTGCTGTACCTACATACGGTTTAGCCTAAAAGGAAATAGGTTCCTTTAGTAGACCCTTAGGAGTTTCCTCCGTGAGACTTGGGTTGTTATCTACAATTTTCTGTAAATCAATTTCTGATAGACTCTTCTTTACACTGGAGGAGTTATGCAGGAGGCCGGAAATCGTTCTGTGAAGCAACTTGCTCAGGAAGAAAACGAGATGTTATTAGGACTGCTTAATTTGCGTGGTAAAGGCATAGAAGTGCTTGAAGAAGTAGGTAGGCAAAAACGTGTGGCAGATTAATAGTAGATAAACACAAAATTGAATAGAGATGGTAAAATTAAAAAATGAAAACAAATAACGAAAAATGATGGCAAAGAGTCAGACAGATACTTCTTCAAACAAGGAAAATAGTAATGATAACACTGTGTCATTGTCAGCAGCAGGCAACAACAGACTTGAAAATGTGCTAATACTTCAAGGTGGTGGTTCCTTAGGAGCATTTGGTTGTGGGGTATTCAAAGCACTTGCAAATAACAACGTAAAGCTCGATATTGTCGCAGGAACATCTATTGGTGGAATAAATGCTGCGATCATAGCTGGTAGCAAGAATGAAAAACATCCCGAACAAGCGTTAGAACAATTCTGGTTAGAATTATCTGAAGGTTTTGTGGATTTGGATAGAGCTACTTTTCCTTCTCTACCCAAATTTGTAGAAGAGATGCTAATAGCATCTGGTTATTATTATAATTTACCTATACACTCATTAAATCAACAAAAAAACTATTCTTTTTCAACAATGAATGCAAATGAAGACGCTATAAAAATGAAGCAGATAAGATCTTTCTACAGCTCGGCTATTTTTGGGAATGATAAGATGTTTAAACCTCGATGGAGAAAAGAGAATATTCTAATAGATCCAGAATATTTTGCACCACAAAAATGGACTTATATGTACGACCTTACGCCTTTAGTAAAAACCTTAGAAAAGTATATTGATTACGATAAACTGAAACCTAATGGCAATCCTAATGCGCGTTTGATCTTAACTGCAGTAAATATTTTAACTGCAGAACCACTCACGTTTGACAGCTTTAAGCAACAGGTATCATCAAAACATATTCTCGCAACATCTGCTTATCCATTGTATAATTTTCCATGGGTAGAGATAGAAGATGGAGTATATGCATGGGATGGCGGTTTACTGAGTAACACACCATTAAGAGAAGTTATTGATGCATCTCCAGTGAATGATAAGCGAATAGGCATTGTAGAAAACTATCCAAAAAGAGCTAATGCAGTGCCAAAGAATTTGCCAGAAGTTTATCATAGAGCCAGGGACATAATATTTTCTGATAAAACTGAGCACAACGTAACAATGTCTAAAGTAATTACTCGGTATCTAGAGTATATTGAAGAGCTCTATCAATTATTAGAAAACAATATTGATCGAATAAATGTGAGCCCACAACAGCTTAAGAAAATTCGCCACAAATATAAAAAATACAAGCAAGAACGAGGAGCTGAAATAAAAGACGTCATTTACATAACACGTGATGAGCCTTTTCCTCATATGTACGAAAATGCAGATTTTTCGCCAGAGACGATCAAAAGTTCAATCAAAGAAGGAGAAGCTAAGACAAATGAGATGTTAAAAGAACGACCCGTTGGACCATAATTTCTCAACATATTCGACGAGCAGCTGAAGATAACAAGCTGGGCCTAGAAACCATTAAATCAATGTATCCGATAGGACGCATTGCAGATCCTGCAGAGATTGCTAACGCAGTAGTTTGGTTATTGTCTGACAAGGCGTCTTTTGTCTTAGGTCACACATTGTTAGTTGATGGGGGATGATCAGTCGATGAGCCCGCCTAATGTAGAGACATCACAACCAGAGTCACCGGTAGAAGAAGAACCAGAACAAGAACCAGGAGATCATGAATTAGAAGGAGAGAACGATAGAGTCGACCAAGAACACGTTAAACGAATTACTACCATATTTAAGTACAATAAAGAACTGTCCCTTGCTGTATGAAAGACCAAATGCTCAAGGTAGCCATTATTCTTGGAAGCACCAGACCTGGCCGTAATGGTGAAGCAGTCAGTCAGTGGATACATGAGATTGCCAAGGAACGCAGCGACACCGATTTTGAGCTACTTGATATAAAAGATTTTAATCTTCCTTTATTAGATGAACCGATCTAGTCTAGTCTAACATCTCGGTGTATGACCCAGATTTTCCGCAGATATGACACTTTGGCATTGTCTCTATCTGCTCTGTCTGCATCTTTCTTTTATCATTTACGACCTCATTTTTTGCATGTATGCTAGAGGAGGGTTAGGACAAACTTTGGAAAGGAATCCCAAGACGTCTTAAATCACTGACATTAGCTGGTTAATTGGGAGAAGGTACTACCAATGTGATACGATATCCTAGTAACATGATTAACTCTGATTACATAGTGCCTCCGTTAGTACACATATGATCTTCGGGTCTGGGTGGGTTTCAAAATGCCGTGATGAGGTGGGATCTCATATTAAGAACTGCTTGACCAGTATACTATTGCAATCGCCATTATAAGGGATAGAGGTAAAGACCTTGCTATACTACAGCCTTGCTATACGGCAACTCATAGCTCGTACCCTCCATGAAACGCTATTATAAAGCGATTACAATTCTAGAGACAGAAAAAGGGCATATTATTCATGAAATCGTTGAGTGTCTTAGGTGTCAGCAGTAGCATGAGGGAAGGCTCGTTTGCATTCAATGATAATGGGGTTATTAGAATCAAGCTATGGAGAAAATAATTGAAGAACATCCAATATTGTGTCACTGTGACTCGAAGTATTAAGATAAGCTATTCTGAAACAAAGATGAGACTAGTCGTACGAAAGTTACTGCCTAACAAAACCTTTTAGATGTAAGTACGCTATAATGAATACAGTCAGTAATGTATTTGACAAGGGATTGTTTAAAACATCTAGAGAAATATATATGGTCGAATCCCAACGTAACGTACGTTGACATAGAACCTAGAGAAGATCCGACTATCAGTTATACAGAATTATTTGTGAAACCTGAAGAAATTGATTGTATTCAACAGTACTTGGGCAGAATTATAAGCATAGAAGTGCTTGATAAAGCGATTCCGAAAAAGTTAAGAATAGTTGCGACGTCAATGTAAGATATATCTCCAATTTGACAAGATAAATTACAGCTTAGATAGATATCAGCTCAACCAAGTTGTGTGCTAACTATCTATCCTGTTTTCTCTTGATGAACCATTTCATATAAGTCATAAGCCCAAGTCATGTTTTTATGAAATAGCTTGTCATACATGTGTGTTGAGGTTTTTGACAGTTATTCGTGCTACCCGATATCAACTCAAACGAAATAGAAGATAATTCCTCGAAATACTCTTCTAGTTCTTCTAGTTCTCATTGCAGATATTTTTACCACCAGCCGTCAGTTTACTAGATGGTCAGCAATCAGTATGCTAATATAGATGATTAAAAGACGGTTTTTACATGTCTTTCAACATAGCAGGTTTTCTCATAACATTCTATGACCATTCTTTGCACAATGTCATTGCTGCACAATGTCATTGCTTGTTCTTCCTGTTCATCTTTGTATAACTCGCATGTTTCTTCTTTCTATTCTTTCTCCCTTCGCAAGATAGATTTCTGAAGAATGAAGAAAAGTGATCATATCCCTTATCTCTGACGCTGCTCCTACTTATAGTCTACTTATAGTCTATTAGCTTATTCTTTTAACGCCTTTTCGCAAGAGCTCCAAGGATCCCCCGACGTGGTGTATTCGTATTTTCTCCTTCCTTCGATTCGATTGATGAAAGAGCTGACTCTATACGAGGTTAGCATGATGACTACTGCAGGAGATGAGTACGAAGTATATCACCGGTTTGTGCATGGTGTTCAAAATGAGCCATATGTCCGGCTTTATGAAAAATTCCAAAGATGGTTGACACATGTCAATAAGCAAGATAAAGATATGCTTAGTCAGTTCGGTATTTGGTATGCAGAGTTGTTGTTGTTCTTTGAGATACACTATGTCTTTAAGGATTGGTATGCGAACACCTCATTTGGTCTCGACAGCTTGCCTGATAGTTTGAAAGACTTTCTTAAGCAAAAATACCCGCGTTACTATGACATCATAACAAAAAGATAAGACATAGAACGTCTTCCGCTCCTTCTTTTGTGAACAGGAAAGCTGTATCTGGTGGGCTGTACTTGGTATTTGATTTAGGATCTGGACTCATCATGCTCGTAGTCTGCATTCTCTCTGGTATTAACTTCTGCATTTTCCCTTCAAAAGAATGCGTTTTCTCATGCTTTCATTTATAATTGTCCTGTTAAAATTAATGAGAAACATAAACAAATGAGAGTCACAATTCAGTTTACGAAGGATGTACAGGCTGGTAGAAATGCTACGCTAGTAATAACGGATATTAATCCACAACCCTCGCCATGCCCATCAGAAATAGCATTTGGTATACCAATGACTGTTGCGTCAATTATACCATATTTAATCAAAAAATCGGCTTATGATAACTCACTTCTTATGCTTAAGTCTTCAAAGGCTGGATGGAAGCAGCAAAAGCAGCATTGAAACTACATATAGCTCGTTAGTACTCAAATGCAGTAGACCTGCGTGCCCTCCTTATACTACCTACAGACCGCATTGTATTGCATGAGATCCTTCTTATATTTGATAATTACAAATTATTTAGATTCTTTATATTGAAGTGCACTCGGCCAGCTTGATCTTTTGTTAGTGTTAAGCAATCCTTTTGTCGTTTATGACAAACGACCTTGCGTTTTTAATTGCAGAAGAATTTTTTTCGGTATAATTACATTTATACGAATAATCGATGATACTTTTGGAACTCGGTTCGTGTGACAATAGCAGTAACTAATGGATTGTAGAAGATTATCGGAGAACCATCAGCAGAGACGTCAAAGTACTAAAGGAAATGTCCCAGCATTTTGTATACTATCTGGACCAGTTGTAACCGGGCATTGTATCTAACCCTTCATCTAGACCTCGAGGAGACATAAATTCAATAAATCTCAGCATCTCAATCTTTCATTCATGCCACCTATAACTCCGGAAACGCATCAGAAAGATAGGCATGACTATCATGTTATGGCTATTATGTTATGGGCTCTTACAGACGAGCCCAATCGACCTAACTTTGTCATTCTTTTTTAGTACTGGATTTGACGCTATTATGCATGAAGACAAACAGAATTAACCATTTGTGAACGTGTCGAGGATTGCATAATCCAGCTCTAACTGAGCTTGGTCAAGGCCAATCTGCCAATCTAATATTCTTATTAATATGAATAATGAGTTTATTATAAATCATAATATTTTAATCAAACCTGGGAGTTTTTTTATTAATCATACGCAAAACATACAAAAGTAATTGAGTAGCGTTCTTGTATCAGATGTTATGAGTAAAATGATGTATGTAAAAATACCAGAACCGAAGAAGAAAGAGATACCTGCAAGTAAGCCCTTCACGACCAACCATAGGACATTGGTGTTTACGATTGTCGTTAGCGTAGTAGTACTATCATTACTAATAGGAGCTGGACTCGCATATATGGGATACACTTCGGGTCACTATTCAAAGGCATATGGGCTATGTAGAGACGAAATCTTATCACACGAAAGGATGGGAGCATATCAATCTGTAGGCGAGCCAGCACTAAGATCCTGTGATGGAGTAACTAGTTAGAGGGATATATTTTATTTTTGTATTTTATGTTCTATCATTTATAGAATTCTGGTTTTGTAATGTAATCAAATAGTTCAAATTTCAACAGATTAGAACGGTACTTCAAAAAGGCGCCGCTCCTATAGTGAGTGCAATTATGAAGTGTACCCTACTAGTCTATCATAAAAAAGCTACTGAATCGCGACGGACGTAGCAGCTAATGACTATTTACAAGGGCATACAATGGTGGAGCTGAAGAGTACATAGACATACCTGTCGATGGTGAACTAAAAGAAGCAGCAGCTTTGCATGTATTGAGTATGGATTTTGCACGCAGACTTAATACAGAGAAATTGTGAAAGGTATCAACATCGATGGCAACAATAAGCAATATTTGTTGTATCAGATAAAGTGGTTTTGCATATATGTCAGAATAGGTCTTATCCTATCGATACTTCTGCCGTTTCCTATATCATTTATTGTGTATTTAGGGGCTTTTCTTATTACCAACTTCATTCGGACAGGACTAAGGTTAAAGAAGATGGGTATTAGAGTCGTTGTTCAGGCGACAGTCTTCTTCAATACCAGGTGGTGGATCTACTACTGTAAGATACTATTGCATGAGCTGCGGAATGGAACATAAAGAGATTGCATGTCCTAATTGTGGTTCAAAGATGAAAAGAGTTGGCCGACACTTAGTAGTTATCTAAAAAATAAAGATACCTATCTGCGATTCACCTGGCTCCACTCTGCATCAAATATAATGTTACTCCCTTCCCCCATTGCCGAAGTGACACCGAATTAACAGATCGCTATAACAATCGGCTATCTAGATCATTACAGCAACCATAATAAGTAAAATACCGTTAAATAGCATGATATCGTATTTCATTTGAAGGGACAATACCTCAATGTCGTATGAAAGAGTACAACATGTGGTAGATGTTGACGAAAACATTTTTGCCGCTTTTGTGATAGATCCAGCTGGAAATATCTCTGAACTATTCATTGCCCCGACTTCCCTAGCCCTAGACAAACCTAAGATTGAAAAGATAAGATCTGTACTTGACATCAAATCTGCTACTATTTCTGAGAAAGAAGCTGCTGAAAGCCTAATTGGCCGTCATAAATGGGATGTTCTGGAGTATGAAAAATTCAAATTTATCAAGCTTTATCCGAGTGGTAATCTAGATCACAAGATGATAGTCGTGATAGCAGCATGTACAAAGGATCCTGGGGATGCAGCAGATTCAGTTATTGGTTTTATGAATGAACCCGAAGAGGGAGAACCGCCATCTGTCAACTTGTTCGACTAATTGTGTGTTTCTAGGCTAGGTCACATAAACTCATTGCAATAAGAGATTTCAGCAATGAATTAGTGAATAATTAATTAACTGCACTCTTCTTTTAGTATTGTTAAAGAATGCAAAGATCTGAACAGGCTCTAGACAGAAAACATATCATTGGGATTCTCATCATACTTGCCTACGCCGTTTTAATTTTTACGGTGCCATTACTAGTCGACAAACAGCTTGCTCCAATTCTTGCAACAATTACTCTCGTGATGGTAGCAGTGTATGTGCTACTTGCCCTTGAAATAATTCACAGAAGCGTTCTGGCAATTCTAGGGGCTATCATAGCTGTTTCTTCTGCCATCTTCTTTGGAACTATTAACGCAGAAGATTCCCTTGATTTTATCATTGACTCTATTGACTTCAATACGATAGGGCTCTTACTTGGAATGATGATCATTGTCGCAATACTAGGTGAGACAGGAGTTTTTTACTGGGTTGGAATAAAAGCTGGCAAGATAAGCAAGGGTAATCTGTGGATGTTGATGCTGCTATTGTGCTCCTTCACAGCTGTAGCCTCTATGTTCATAGATAATGTTACAACAATTCTGCTAATGGTTCCAGTAACGTTATCAATAACAAGAACATTAAGGGTACCTGCCATTCCTTTTATTTTAGCACAGGTGTTAGTGTCAAATATCGGTGGTGCAGCTACACTTATTGGAGATCCTCCAAATATTCTAATTGGTTCTGCTGCAGGTATCGACTTCAATTCGTTTCTAGTCCATATGGGTCTACCAATAGCAATTATCTTTATGTTTTGTCTACTCTTGCTAAGGTTCTTTTTCCGCAGAGAGCTCGAAGAAGATCAGATAATCGAAAAACAGTCCAGCGTACAAGAACTATTGGAACGAGATGAAGAAGCCATAATTATTGAGAATAAAGATACATTAAAGAAGGCGCTAATTGTACTGGTCGGTGTTATAGCTTTATTCTCCTTGCAAGGGTTAACCCATATAGAGGTTTCAATAGTTGCAATCGGAGGGGCAGCTGTTCTACTTGTTATAACTAGGGTACCTCTGGATAAAATACTTCATGAGGTGGACTGGCCAACATTATTCTTCTTCGCAGGCTTATTTGTTATAGTTGGTGTAGCGGAAGCTGCGGGTCTGATCAACATGCTAGCAAATATTGCCATTGATATTACGAAAGGAAATCCATGGCTTACTTTTGTAATGGTAATATGGCTAAGCGGTGTCGGAAGCGCTTTTGTGGACAATATTCCTCTTACAGCAACAATGATTCCAGTAATTCTAGCCATTAATTCTGATCCTACCATCGCAGCAACCTTTGGTGGTGGAAGCCCCTTCCAGTTCAGTCCTTTATGGTGGGCTTTAGCATTGGGAGCTGACCTAGGAGGGAATGGAACACTAATTGGATCCAGTGCTGGAGTAGTTGCGGTAGGGTTAAGTGAAAAGTTTGGACATCACATCACTTTCAACAGATGGTTTCGAATAGGATTTCCATTTATGCTGATTACGTTAGCAGTTGGTACGATTATTCTTGCAGCATACTTGCTTTTAATAGCCAGATAAACGAGAGTAGTGTTACGGCTTTGTGAATGTTATTCGATATTGGTTAATATTGGTTAATATCGTTCCTCTCGAACCTCTAGAAGCTTGGTACTCTGGTGGCTTTGTGTCTGACAGAGAATGAAATACTTACGTGATAAACCCTTGGTACATTAGCGATTGCCGCTTCTAGCTCTGAACTAGTTGGAATACAGATAGCGAGGTACAGTCAGTTGGGTCGTCCATCTGTCTATCTATCTATCTCTCTCCAATATCTCCACCAGGCATAATGTTATAATTGTGTACTATTTCCTCACCCAAATCTGATCTCACATTAAATGATGAGTTCTCACCTGGCCCTAGAATCACAGATCTTGCTTTACCAGATTTTGAAGTAATCAGCTCACCTTTATCATCATAAAACTGTACATCTATCTCCACAGAATTGATTGTGTTATTTGAATTATTGATAACAGTGCCGTTTACTATTGTAAATAGTAAATCTTTAGAGAAGGATTGATTTGTAACTTCTAAATACTTGGTATTAGTTACATTTCCTGTAGGTTGATCAGGAGTTGTTGGCGTTGTTGTAGTCGTATTAAGAATAGTAGTACCAATTGCCAAATTCTTAGCGGTGTTATTAATCGTATACGCCATATAAGTTGCAAGGATTATGATTAATAATACAAATGATGTCGTCGGTTTATTTACTACTTTTGCTGCTTCTCTCATAATTAAAATAAATCTCTATGTTATATATAATTATATAATTAAATTGCTTATGTTGTCAAGTAGAATTTTCTATCAATCAAGTACGCACTGGAAGTCAGTATATTACCGAAAAAGTTCTAGTTAACCATTGCCAATCAGTCTCAATGATAAAGTTACTTACTGCGATACATCTGCATCACCTTGTTGAACAAGTACGCTTGATTTCTTTTTGATGCCAAATATCTCCGAAAATAAGGAAGATCATAACTATTAACGTTATGACATTATTGATAGCAGGTATAAAATTATGTGCCTGAACCATCACACTGCAAAATCATAATAGTTTGGAATGTGTTATTGTATGACAGGCAAGAAGGAAAATGAGTGAGTTTGCATTTTTTCGATTCATGAGTCTTAATCTGCTTACAAAAGAGGAAAAAGAAAACAAAAATGAAGTTATTTCTATAACCGAGGAAGTCCTAGATGCAGAGATAGATATTGCTACCCTAACCTAGCAGAGATAGATAAGAGGAACAAATATCTTGAAATTGCCGGTAGTAAAAGTATGGATTTCCTCTTTGTTATTGATTCAGACGAGTACGTAGTTATAGAGAAAACTGAGTTCTTTGCAAATCTAAAAAAGATCAAAGAATACAAAACTAGTCCTTATATCGACGGCGATGGCGATGATAAAACAGCAAAAGATAAACCCGAGGTCTATGGCATCAAAATATTTGAAAAACATGTCGAAAAGCCAGATTGCGTTAGAGAAAGATATATAGAAAGAGTATTCTACAAGCCTGCCAAATTAAGGTACAAGTCCATACATTGCAACTTGATCGATGTTGATAATCTAGCTAGAAATTTCACAACAACAAAATACACTTCAGAGATTAGCGGTATAACTTTATACAATAACGATGATCTGAGAAGTAATCATTATTTGCAAAGGAGCATAGAATATCAAAGGAATCTGCTAAAAAGAGAGGCTGAGGCACGTGGAAAAATATTCTGATAAATGAAAGGGGTATTTTTGCTTCTTTCTCTATAACGTTGATCTAACATTCGGTTTATGTCCTAGCTAAATCCCAGTTAGGATATATGATTTGATATTAAGAACTGAAAAAGCACATAATCGAAATCTCGACAGAAGAGCAAATCGAACCGTTACTTTAAAGGGGAATTTTGGCATCTACGTACTATATCAGTTAAAGTGGTTATTAGTTTTTATGGCAACAGGATTTCTTATAATCTGGATATTTACGTATCCTATTGATCTTGTATTGTCAATGGTAGTATTTGTTTTGATAAATGCCTACAGGAGAAGGATGATCCTGAAAAAACTTGGCCTTTTGCATGTTAGTCATGTAAAAGGCGTAAAAGATGTAAAAGGATTCTTGAAGTCCTTATTTCAGTCACCTCCATCATCTTCGATGTTTGGTGGCGAAAATAATCCAGTCAGATACTACTGCATGTCTTGTGGGAATGAGCACAAAGAATGCCCTAAATGCAGTTCAAAGATGAAAAGAGCAGGATAGAAAAATGATATCATGGTAGATATGACATTTTCAGAACAATGAATGAATTCGTCCTTAACCCTACCTTTGTCTTAGCAGAAGCATATGACACGCTTATAATGAGCTTATGTACTAATTCGATCAGATAATCTAGCTGTAACCCCTGAAGATCAAGTACCATTCTGACTTTCTTCAGACAACTCAGGATGCTAATGACAGACAAAAAATTTATTTTCATATCTCCAGTAACAACCTTAATTCTTTTATCACCCACGGATATTACCATCCCGTACTGATGTCCTAAAAGTAACATATTTTCTAAAATGGTTCATCTGAATTTAATGCTGTCGAAGAATGCCGGAAAACAGGGAAAATAGGGTTAACCGACATCAAAATATTATCCAAAATTTGCAAATTCTAAGACATGTTAGTTAGCCTCTAACGGCAAGAACATCATCATTTAGTTGCTCCTCACCGCTGTAAACAGAATCGAGGGTCTTGTTGGATAATGTAGAAAATTTATGCATTACTGAAATAGCGGTGCTTGACGGTTACCAGTTACTTCTAATGTAAAGTTACTAATTGCGTTAATCCCACCCATTATTGAAGTATCAAATATATTAATCTCAAAGGGGGCGGTCAAACCCGGTTGGATACCTGATGGTGAGGTATGTGCTGAGCCTTCTCCTATGATTTGACTACTGTTATCATATAATGTTGCTGATACACGAACACTGTTGAACGTAACAGTATCATTATTAAAGACCTCGCCGGTTACAGTGTAGATGTCTCTCTCGCCAGGTATAGTGTAGATGTCTCTTTCTCTGCCCGGCGGCGTAGTGGCATTCACTCCTTGTATAATTAGAGCCATCATTGCATGAGGACTTGGTTGATTGATAGAAGGTTGATCTTGTGCGAATGCTTCAGCGTTTAGAACCGTTCTTGATTGCGAGGCTGCTATTAGTATTATCATCACTATCAGTGCTGCTGCGTATATAGGACATGATGATAACCACTGATAAATCATATAACTGCCATAATCCTATAATAGCTGTTGCATAGTGATGACGATACTCTTTGGTAGCTTTATCATTGTATGTATTCGAAAGAAGCGAATTACGAATACAAAGTTAATGCCTCACACAAGCGATACTTCTTAAGCAACGAATGATAAATACTAGCATGATAAATTTTCAGTCACAGTCAAAAGATGGCTCATACAATCCAAAGAACGGATATCAGAGGATCACATTAGATTATGACGGGTTCAATCACCTTCAAGTCTTTATGAACGGAAGCTGGAGACATGATTATAGGTGCAAAGAGAATACAAATTTGGATTGTAGAAAGAAATAATATTTAGTCGGAGATGTGACCTATTTTTGGTCAAAAGGTTCTTCTTCCATCATTCATTACTTTGATCATATCATTTAACACGATACAAGCTGCTTCTTCCAAACTAGCTAGTATCTTTCTAGTCCAGATAATATGCGTGCTTGCATTTTTACAGCTTGTAGAGGATACATATGACGATGACAGCGACATTACAGATACAACCGAGAGCTCGCCTACTAATGATCTCAGAACTAATAGTAATACAACGACACACGCCGATCTCATAAGAACTTGTAGTACTTTCCGCGACATAATATCGGAAGAAGCAGCGCACTCATGTGATTATTCAATGCTATATTACAAGGGACGGTGCGAATATTATCCGGACATGAGGATGAATAACAAAAACGACTCAATTAACCAGACTGAAAATGATTTTTCATTTTGTTCTGATCCGAGAGTCAATGATTATATTAAAGAACATGGTTTAACTGATACTCCCAGGTCGCCAACATTAGTCCCATGAAATTATTATGGAGTCCAACAATTATATACGTAATATGATATGACTTAATAACACAATATGTATTCACTATTATCTCTAAACGCCACTATCAATATATATATTCAGGTTTTGCTCAGCAATAATTAATACCATGAAAAGAAATCCTTTTAGAAAAAATTCAGGAAAAACAAAAAGGATCACTCCAGAAGGAGAGCCTCTCGAAGACACAGATAGAGGAGGCGGTGGATTTCCAGGTGGGGGCGGAGGGGGTTTCTTTGATCGAGGCTTAGGTAGAACCATTGGAATAGTAATTCTTGGTATAGTTGTTGTAATAATCATTGCAATTTTAGTTACTGGTAGTGTAAAAATCGTTGATGCCGGCCATAGGGGGGTATTGCTAAGTTTTGGTGCTGTAGATACTAGCAGATCCCTTAATGAAGGAATTCACTTTGTCGTTCCTATTCGCGATAACGTCGTACAAATGGAGGTAAGAACGAATAAGATAACCGAAGATGCTGCTTCTGCTTCCAAAGACCTTCAAGATGTAAGAACACAGGTGGCATTGAACTATCATATAAATCCTGATAATGCACAGTTTGTCTACAAGCAAATAGGCTTAGACTATGTTAACAGAATAATTGTACCGGCAATTCAGGAGTCAGTCAAACAAGTGACGGCTAGATTCAATGCGGAAGAGCTAATTACGAAAAGAGAAACAGTAAAAGATCAAATCGATGAGCAAATCACAGCCAGACTTGCTCCCTATAACATCATAGTAGATGGAATCTCCATTACCGAATTCCAATTTTCGCCAGACTTTGTAAGAGCAGTAGAAGCGAAGGTAGCAGCTCAACAGAGAGCTTTGCAGGCTCAGAATGAACTACGTAGAATCGAAATAGAGGCACAGCAGGCAGAAGCTAGAGCAGTTGGGGAGCAGCAAGCAAACATAGCTAGAGCTGAAGGAGTCAGACAGTCAAATGTACTCCAAGCACAGGGAGAAGCACAAGCCATAACCACAATAGACAAGCAGCTAAGACAGAGTCCTAGTTATCTAGAGTGGCTCAAATCTCAGAAGTGGAATGGTCAGCTACCTTTAGTGGTTGGAGGGGGAGGAGGATCTGGACCTGGAGGACAATCTGTAACTCCATTCATAGAGATTCCAACTAGTAGGAATGAATTCAATGCTACGCAAGGCAGTGCCAGTAGTAGTGAAACTGCTGTAAATGCTACCTCAGCTAGCATCGGTGGAGGAGGAAGGGGTGGTTCTTTACAGAACGTGTTGAACAACACAGTACTAACCAATGCGACAAGATCAGGCATGCAGTAACACCAGTTGATTAGAGTTCTATATATGTGGCGATAAACTCGACTTAGGTAGATGATTTAGCTAACAACTCCATTCAAGTTAAAGCAATGATGGACTCGAAGTTAACAAAATTATTCTCGTCGCGTCACATTGTGACGCAATCAGTCAATATCTCCACAAATAGGTTCACAGAATCAAAAAGCTTGAAATCTAGCAATGCCACTAAAGAGCTCTTTCTGCATATTTTATTTCCACAACACTGAGTACAGAGTAATAACGAACATATAGAAAATGAGTTTATCTTATTGCAAAAGTCTCTAATGACCTAGTTCTCTTCAGATACAGTTCGCTTGGTTTGAATCGTAGTACCCCATTCGTACGGCAACTGGCTTCTCTTTTCGATAAACGCATCCAACGTCTCTGCAGTACTTCTAAAACTTGGTCCTAGAAAGTATAAGCACAGCGCATTCATGATTAGTCCTGGAGATGTTCCCTTCTTTTGAAAAGCTAGCATATACATTAGAACAAGACCAACCACAAAAAGTCTTATTTATTCTCCTTTCTGGATGTGGATGAAAATTCAGGAGGCAAATTAGTTTCTTCCGTATACGATTTCTTGAGCCAAATTGGTGTAATTATGGTAGTGAGAGCAACCATGATTATAACTGTAGTATAAATATCAGAGGTTAATGCTCCGGCTGACACCCCTACTCCTGCCACAATCAATCCTACTTCGCCTCGTGACACCATTCCAATTCCTACTCTCAAAGCTTTTGTCTTATCCTTTAGAAATAGGATGGAAGGAAGTCCACATCCAACAATCTTTGTTATTATAGCTATTGATATTATAATGCCTGAAAGGTAAAGTACATTCAGATTTACTCCACGCAGATCTACCTGCGCTCCTATAATAGCAAAAAATAATGGGCCAAAGATTATTAGCAGTTTTTCTGCGTATTCGTCAACTTGTTTGATGAGACGTAAACTAGCTACTGCCATACCCACAGCAAACCCTCCGACGATTGGAGAAAGGCCCATAAATGCAGCTATGCCCGCAGCTCCGAAGAAAGATGCAGTTACAATCCCTTCTATGCTGCCCTTGGATTTCCATAGCCTCTGAACGTGGAGTAATCTTGGGACCAATAGTATAGAACCAATTAACATGCTGCAAACAATCCCAGTATTTGGAGTATTAAAATTGCTACATCCGTTATCGCTGGAGAAGTATCACCAGTTTGAACCATCGTAGTAACGACAGATAGCACGACGATGGCAATCTACTATCGCGGCACCTAATATCAATCTGGCTTCTTTTGTCTGCATCTTCCCCAACTCTGTCAATACTTGTACAGATATAGCAATACTCGTCGCAGTAAGTGCCGTTGCTACCAGCATAGATTCTAATGTATCGAGCCCAAATAATGTGAGTACGATAAATCCCACAAAAAAATGGGAGAATCACGCCAAGTGACCCTACAGTAAAAGAAGCAACTCCTCCTCTCAAGAATTCTCGAGGGGTTATCTCAAGACCAGCTACAAATAAGATGACAACGGCGGATATTTCACCGATATTAAGTATAGTTTGGTCGAACGCTACTAAAGGTTCATCATCAAAGAAAAATAATCCACCCACTGCAAAAGGCCCAACTATTATTCCTGCTAGAAGTTCGCCGAGTACTACCGGCAGCTTTAGCTTATGAAATAACTCTGCAAATAGTTTTGCAACGAATAAGAGAATGGCAAGTGAAATTATTAGATGAATAAATTGAACACTGCTTTCTTCTAGTGCCATGTCTAGTTTGGATGTGATAATACTGCCCTTAAATTCTATTCTGATTCAAATGCGTGGAAGTTATAGACGAAAGACAAAGAGAGTCCTTAGTTGTTCAACTACGCTTTAGGTTGCAAGCAAAGGGCATTAGGAGAGTACAGAAAGTCGATCTAACTGAGAAGATTTACAGTATCTATACCAGCTTCCTACTACATTATTAGATTCTCAGTGAATACTAAATTATTTTCGATTAATCGTTTTAAAAATATGGATAAATAATTGTATTCGATATGATATTCGCAGTCTAATTTAGGATTTAATCTTTTGTCTGAAATTACTCCCATAGAAATTGCAGCTTTTCTGAATGCGGGGTTGTCATTCTCTGAGTCTCCCAAATACAAGATACCTCCGACTCTATCTCCTCCGTCTCTACCGGTTTTGATATTTAGGATTTCTGATGTAACAAAATCGAATGCCATTCCTTTATCGCAATACAGTGCATACACATCCAAGAAAGGATGTGAGCTATATGTCTGAAGATAGAGATCAGATCCTCTACCCGTTACTAATGAGGATGTCTGGCACTTTTGAATCATTTTCTTTAAAGATGGTTCGAGTTTATTCTTGCATGATCTCCAATCCTTCAAATGCCTATAATCAACTGTAATGCCTGCCAAGAATTGTCTATCAGCAGTATATTTTCTATCTACTAACACATTATCTTTAAATTCTAACTCAATATCTGTTGCCAGTCTGGATAACAAAACTGAATTGATCTGCAATGTCTTGTGACTGTTAGGAAGGAGATAGGATTCCTCAATAGAATTTGAAATGTTAGTGTATCCCTCTTTGAGGTTATTGTTGTTACTACTTCCATTTTTTTCTCCGTCAGTCTCTCCTGGTTCTTTTTTTATGGATCTTAAGACTAATGGTTTCAATACCCAAAATGCATGAAAGAATTCTAGCAAATTTTGTCTTTGAATGGAGAAAATGATAATCTTTGCTTGAGATAATACATACCGGCATCTGTCTAGATATAAAGTAGTTTTGGACAAAACTACTTTACATAAGAAATAAGTGATAAGTTGATATGTCGAATTGACTATGGCCGATTTCTATAATTATATTAACTTTTCTCTATATCTAAGCCATTGTTGAACGGATTGGCATGTGGAGTCGCCCCGTTTGTTTATAACTTCACGATGATAGATCAACTCAGTTGAGTCAAGAAAGAAGTATTTCTCAACCTCTCAGATTTATTTTTACAGAAGATCTCTAGCTGCTGTCATTAGTCGTTAGTAACCTTGAAGACAAAATCAAGGGCTCAATTAGTTGAGTTTACTGATTTTGAAGATAATCCGCCAAAATCTATACTATTGTCAGTAGCATTTACGATTAAATCAGATTACATCGATAATGGTATAATGTTTTTTCTTCCGCTTTCAACCTTTTTCATCGAACACGTTTCGATTCTTGGAGCCAATTATTTTATTATTTCTGTATCTGCAGCTTCTACAAGATTTTGTTGCAAGTAACAGAACCAAAATAGATAATGGATATTTAGCGTAGAGGACTTTATGTGCTTGCGTTATTTACTCCAAATACTGTTTGAGCTTTTTGAACTATACTTGTATAGGTCTTTTCTCTAAAGACTGTTCAAGGTGAAAGTAGATGAATTACTTAGAAATGTACCGACACATTTATGATTTTCACTGATTTATAGGGTTTATTAGCCGGAGCATTGGGTCATGAAAGAGCTCATTCAATAGTGCTAAGAGGCTATGTGAGTATATCAAATAGGTGGTATTAAACATCCGTGAAACAGATACACAGGTAGAGACACACATTTTAAGTGGGCAAACCGGTTTCAGTTAACAGATATATCATGAAACAAGGGCATTATACTAAACTGATTCTGGTGTTTACAATGGTCTTGATTCCTATTGTATCTATAAGGATTTCTTCGAGTTTAGGTCTCCCCACAATTTCAATGTACGAGATCTCGACCAGAGGTAATTTTAATCGCATAACTGGAATTTTGCAGCATGGAACGGAGGACAGCTATAATAATATAACTGGCGAAGTTTATCAAGGTAGGTACAATCTTTCTAATATCGATGATATTTATCAGCAATGCGCTACTGGCAATAGTCCGAAAGAGGTTGTAATCGTCGTTCATGGTTGGGGTATCGGCGAAGAGGAGGCTAAAGAAAGGTTTGACAGAGTGAAAATGTCGTTAGAACATAACAATTACTCTCTCCCAATTATCGGTTTTAGTTGGGACTCGAATACGCCGCCATACTTTGGGTGGTATGTCGGGGAACTTATAGGACATGAAAATGGTCCGAAACTAGGACGATTTATAGCAGATTTTGGGACACATTGTCCTGATACTTCCATAAGAGTAGTAGGTCATTCAATGGGCGGAAGGGTTATTCTTAGCGCTTTGGGCTATCTGGCAAATCAGCATTTAGTTAATCCATTGAAAGACGTGCATCTACTGGGTGCTGCAGTAGATAATCAAGAGGTATCAATAGATCCAAGTTGTTCGAAATCAACAGGTTTTCCATTTTTCTTTCCTCAGTTATTTCCAAGACAAAGCATACCATGCAGCGGAATAGCCATAGAGTCCGAAATACGCGGTGATACAGGACTTGGAGGGTTTTACAATCTGTTTAGCAGCGAGGACAGAATTTTGTCGGAACTTTATTATCAAGGATTCGATAGAGTACGCGCACTCGGACAGGTAGGGGCTTTGGACGTGCCGTGGCAAGATGAACCATCAAATTATCATGAAGCAGATATTAAAGACCAGATACCTGCACTCGATGATGCGGATGGTAACAAGGAATGTGATGACATAATGTGTTATTCTCCTATGGACTCATGTTCCAGTTTTGATATGCCCTGTAATTTGGTTAATGGTACCAATCATGCTGGATATTTTGGGTTTAGAAACACAGATGGCTCATTTAAAGATGACGGCGTAATGGATACGGTAGTTAACGATTGGAGAAGCCAGTCAGGTTCTCGTTGATAATGAGTTACTACTATTCGAATATCTCAGTCATTTAGTAGGTTGTCCAAGGTTTGACAAATTGATAACTTCATTGAGAACAGCAGTAGAAAATGGGGAAGGCTTGTTAGATAAAGAAGCAACGAGTTATGACGATATATTTGCACTTAGAATGTCGCTGCAATTTTATCAGTAAGCTAAACTATGTCAAAGTTAGCTAGCAATTGTTATCTCAACCTAAAAATAGATAGTTGATGTAGAATGTCGCTATGAATTGGCATAGGATTGATAATATGTTGGTAACTTGGTGTATTGCGCACATCCGGCTGCTGACAGGAGTCTGGTGCACCGCAGCCGCATATCTAGTAAATTACACATTTCGGACGACTCACTTTCGCCATATAGCCGTTTGTGTTAATAGGGCTTGGAATATACATCTTGGCAGAAGCGTTCCTCTATCCATTATAATGAGCATAGTAGTACGTGAAGATGCAGTCAGGATGTCTCTGCAGTTCTGACACTAGTCCCACACGTAACATTTAAGAATATTAAGAATCTCAGTAAATCTAACTTATATGAAGATAACATGCGTTGAATGTGGCTGCAGTCTGCATGAATGTATCGGGAGCAAATCACCGACGGAGTGTCCACACTGTCTACTAGATGAATGCTGCTGTTGGTCACGTTCATATGAGTTATGACTGACCTGTGGCTGACCTAATCCATAATGCATTCAGTTTATCTTTGATGTTCTGACATTAACTAAGAATGCTTTAAATCTATAACTCATGAGCTATAGCGAGATTAGACATGAGAGAGAGATCTGAAACGTAAGAAGGATAATAGTATAGTCGAGGAAAAGGAGGCACTAGAGTCACTTGAAGGTTATTACAGCGCAGTCTCCACAGGTAGGACCATTGAGCCTGATGATCTCTTGCATCAGGTAAAAAAGATTGGCATGACCATAAACGTGCATAAGCAGGACATCCGAAAACTATATCAAATATCTAGAAGATCAGGTCAATAAGTTTAGGAGAGGTAATCTCTCGTCATTTTGACGAAATCCAAACCCCATCTATATTATGAAATCGCGCCTTTAAGTGCTGAATACCTGCAGGTATTCGTTGAAACCTGAATCTATCGGCGGAAGTCCAGTTAGCATGTATCTTTACGTTAAAGATGTAGATGCCGTATTTAATCAGGCTGTATCTGAAGGTGCTTTGATATTGAAGTACTAAAATGGTTGGATAGAAAGAAGAGTAAGGCAGTTGATAAGATGTTCCTATATCGTATAGAAAAAAATGCAATAGTAATTATTTATAGCATCATAGTATACTCATCTCATGCACCATCTAAAATAAGAAGGCCAGAATATTTGGAGCAAGGGTGACATTAGTTCCTGGGTATAATTGTCGCGAATACCAATGAATACGGTAAAGCAGTATTTTCTAATTATATACTCTGATCCGTGTTCAACTTTGATGTGTCCTAAAGCAGCATGCGCAGCCAGTATCATATAATCACGGAAACAATGGGTGAATCTTAAAGAAATATTATACGTTCCTCATGCATTGATTAGTAAGCAGCAGCAATAGTACGAAGACCAAATATCAGTCTATACTTCGACAACATTAAGAAGTTGTACCATGAGATAGACATATGTCAGAAAGTAAGAATTTTGAAGCAGCTGATCTTGGACCAGGTTCATCTTCTAGCAAGGACGAGATAATTAAAGGACTAAATGAAGATCTGGCAAGAGAATACAAAGCTATTATCCAATATGTGGTCTTTAGTTCCACATTGAAGGGTGCGGAGTATGGAGACATAGCCGATCAGTTGAAAAAACATGCTTCACAGGAACTTGCGCATGCTCTGGAGGTGGCCAAGCAGATCGACTATCTCGGCGGAGATCCAACGACAAAAGGCAAGGAGGCTGAATATTCAGAAGATTCAAAGACAATGCTTGAGATTGATCTGAGAGCTGAACAAGAAACTATAAAGAACTATAGAGAGAATACTTCAGGCTGAAAGCTCAGGTGAGTTTGTTCTCTCTGAAGCGTTAAGGGATATTATCAGGCAAGAGCAGGATCACGAAATAGATCTGAAAGACGCTCTTGGTTTACGATGATAATACATTGTCTTAGCTCCAAGCCGAAATGTATCGCGATGGTAGCAATGTCACCGTCGTCAGGTATCAGCCTTAAATTTGACTTTGGCTATCACAATTTCAGATGCAATCTGTACGTGCCCTGCCCTGCCATGGAGTTTTACCTAGACCTACATCAAAGACTGCATTCCATTCAAAAAGATCGCTGCTAATTTCGTTTAACTTTCCCCTGTAAGAAATAGCGACAATTCATTTTCAAGGGAAAGATCAACCGAGTCCTCACTGAGACGTTACTTTTTGAACGTATAAGAGGAGAAAATTTTTCAGCCATTCCAACATGGAGTTGACAGCAACCTATGACTCGTCCTATTTGAAATTATTAACTTGCATGTATCTCAATACTGATTACATATTTGTTAAATCATGGAGAAAATCCACGTAGACTGCAATAGGTTTATGTGTCCTTTTTATATAAAGATCTATGTTGACAAAACACAGCCTGCGGTTGTCTTCAGCGAATAGAAATGAAAAAAATAGATTGACCGAAGAAACGTTAGCTTATCCCCACCATGATACAGATAATCTTGTTTCAGAGAGGAAAACAATTGTTAGACCATTAGCGAAGGTGGTACAAAAAAAGATAAGACTAGATTCACCGATTCTTGTAGCCGGGTTTCCTGGGCCAGGTTTAGTAGGATCGATAAGCACCAGCTATATCATCAACAAACTACACATGGATCAAATAGCATGCGTAGAATCTGAGTTTATAGTGCCTGGGGTAATTTATGCCGAGGGAAAGCTTAGACACCCATTTCGCTTGTATTCAAATGAGGAGGGCAGTGTTTGCGTACTGGTGTGTGAAGCTCCCGTAATGATACAGGGGATATATTCAGTTTTAGATACAGTTACAAAATGGGCTTTAAACAATAAAGTCAAGCAAGTTATGGTGTTAGACGGTATCGCTGTAGAAGGTATACCTAACTTGAAGCGAACACCTATAATTATGTCAAGTGATGGAGAGGTCGCAGATGAGGCTAGTCTAATTCAAGATGTCGAAGAAGAATTAAACAACAAAGAAGACCAAACACAGGATGATTCTGAGCGAAGTGTTTATCCAACTACTGCTTATATCGGTGGATTAGCTGGGGGATTACTATCTTCTTGTCTATCAAATGGGCTTGCTTCAAAGGCCTTACTCGTACCCGCTACAAGAGGCATACCAGATCCGGAAGGAGCTGCCATCCTGATAGAATCACTCGATAAAATCACGGATAATAAAAGCCTAGAGATAGATACTCAAAGTCTTAGGAAGCAGGGAGCGGCTCTACGGACAAGAATGGAAAAAATAATTCAATCACTTCGCGGACAACAACAACAGCAGCAGGAAGAAGGAGCACAGGGACCGGATCGTATCAGGGATGGGGTGATGTATGGATAAGTATGACAACCGCAAGTATATCTCTACATTACTCGAACTAGCGTTAACAAATGCTGATTCTCTTGACATAAGAAAAGTATCGCTTGGCTTTCTTCTGACGAATTTCCATAT
>JBKPHJ010000490.1:0-2066 GCA_046729835.1 Thermoproteota archaeon | reverse complement strand
TGCCGCATCCATTCTCCTCGATTAGCTACCTTGATACCTGTACTGTCTAAAGCGATCACAATATCATTGCCTAATTTTTCATTGATTTTGGTCTCCAGCCTGTTCATACGTCTACCAATGGTACTATAATTTGGTATACCTGGTACTTTCTTACCTGCATGGGCTATGACTACGCCCTGTGTTTGTCTGTATGGTGAATGGAAATATGCTCTCATGTATCCTAGGAGCTGAATAAAGGAATCTGGATAATCATAGGGTTCACAACCTTTACCCTGGTTCATTTGAAATAATTCATTGTCCCAGCCATCAAGTACATCAAAATCCTAGAGGATCTGACCACGTCTAATTAGTGATTCATACAAGAAGGCCAGTCAATCATAAACTATAGAGAATGATTATAATTCATAGCTAAATGCAGAGTGGTCAAATAAGTATCACCTTAAACGTAATGAATCACGCAACAAAATACTGTTTGAGAAAAACAGTTGAGGTTTCACCAATAATACAAATTTTTGCGATCTGATCCTAAATACGGCACATCATGAAATCATTCTAGTAAACGTTCAAACCAATATTATAGGATTGTAGGAAAAATATATTTCAAGGCTATGTGCTAGAATATAGGGGGTGACAGATAAAAGAATATTAGGAGACTGTTGTAACGCGCTGATCAGGTCTTCCCTAACTAATCAATTTCTCGGTTTCTCACCAGATAGTTTTAATAACAAGCATAATCAATTTGACCTTTGCATTATCATTAATATGTCTGTAAAATGTCTATTCTTCGAAATGAATTATAAAATTTTTTATGTATATCATGTTCTTTCAATGAGCTTTCACTGTCAAGAAAGGACAAGCTGACAGATACTAGCTATGAGCATCCATTTCAAACATGGCATTTTACCTCTATCAAAGAGATATGTTGGGTTTTTTGTGTTTATACCACTTTTACTATCTGGTCTTACTCATCTCGCAAACCCGGCAGGCTTTCCTTCAATTCATACTGATGAAGGTCATTATCTTAGACGATCCTTGATATTTCTTGAGGATCATACGCTGCAGGAACCCAGCTATCGCTATGATCATCCATATTTTGGCCAAATATTTCTGTCAGCTCTTTTTTGGTTAATTGGTTACCCTGAATCCATAACGCAAAATAGAAACATCATAAATGCTGCTTCAATAGAAACACTATACCAGGTACCTCGCACCATTATGGCCATTCTCGCATTAGTAGATACATTTCTAATTTACAAGATTTCAGAGTACTTATATGATAGGAAAATAGCACTGATAGCCTCTCTAATCTTTGCCGTAACTCCAATGACATGGTTTTTGAATAGAATCCTCCTGGACAATCTGTTACTACCTTTTCTTCTTACTTCGATCCTTTTCGCATCTATATATGCAAGAACTAATCCAAATGAATATTTCGCAAAAGTACGTCATAAGAAGATCATAGCGATTACTTTGTCTGGGATATTCTTAGGACTGTCTATTTTCACTAAACTCCCCGCATTTACGATGATCCCAGCTGTTGGATTGTTAGTTCTACTTAATATTCGAAATAGTAACGACAATAAAAATACTAAGAGAAGAGTAAAATTCTTAAAGATTATGTCAATTTGGATCATCCCAGTAATAGCTCTGCCTTTGATGTGGCCAATTCATGCAACTTATATAGACGGATTTGATACCTGGATAAAAGACCTCAGTTGGCAGGTGCAGCGCGACAGACCATTGGTTAGGACCTTGGAAACAGATTTTAAAGTAGATCCCGTATTATTTATCATAGGTGTTGCTGGTCTCGCTTATTCAGCTCTTAAAAAAGACTTTTTCCTTATAACATGGTTTATTATACCACTATTATTTTTTTACTTCATAGGCTATGTAGCAACATTCCATCTTGTCCTATTTCTTCCAATATTTTGTATAGCTGCTGCTCGACTACTTTCTGGACTAAGATATCCTACTGTCAATGCAAGGATCCAGAACGTTTCATTGATTACAAGAGTAGGCATAGTCTGCTTATTTGGATTGGCAAGTACGTTGACATTGATATATAC
>JBKPHJ010000489.1:0-23892 GCA_046729835.1 Thermoproteota archaeon | reverse complement strand
GATACGGACAGGAGTTGCCCATCTCATTAGCATAGGCCCTGACAAAGGTCTCATGAATCCGCCGATAGTCAGAACTGCTCAGATCCATTATGCTGGCTAAAAAGCTTCCTATGTCTATACTTCTTGAAAAAGTTGAATTCTCTCTCTTGATGAAACCCAAATCTGTTCTAATTAACTGGTTGTGTAGGTCCACCAGGTAATTTTCAGATTTGTTATCTAGAAAAACAAGTCCTGCTTTGTGAAGACGTGCAGTAATAATTCCTGCTTGACCGGCGAATGAGATATCGCCCTTTTTTTGGAGAAGAGAATACAAGTTACCTCCCTGAATATATTCCTCTATGAGTGTTTTATTGCTAATATATACTAGCTCAGGGGTAAGTATACCCAATTTCCTAAGTCTGTGCCTCGTTGCATATCCCTCATTAAGAAGTAAGGTTGAACCAAGAGGATGGGGAGAGCTAGGATGCAACATGAACACCGACGTCAGCACATAGGCGAATATCAATATGAATTCCCTAAAGTTCTTGATATTCTTGTTAGTCTTTATGACTACCTTTCGTCCATTATAATAGCTACACTGAACGTGTCTTTGCCAATTAACAAAGTACAAACTGCATCATCAACAACTCTATGTACCTAGGAGCGTTAACTTTAAGCTTTATACAGGCGAAATAGATTATATGAAATAGGTCCGGTGCATTCGGGATTACATACTGCCAGGGGTTTTTTTACAGCACGGAACGCTGAGACATATGACCATGTCGTCAAGTTGGCTACTTTGGGGCAGGATAAACACTGGAAGAAAATGGTCTTGAAAAAGATTCATGGCGATATCATACTGGACCTGGCTTCTGGAACGGGGATCTTAAGCGAGATGATCAGGGGCAAGACAAATGCTTTAGAGGTTTTGGCATTGGATCTTTCTCTAGATTATGTCAAGATTTCGAAGCGCAAAAGGAGTATTGAATCAGTTTTCAACGCTAACGCTGAGATGTTACCTTTTAGAAACAAGAGCTGTGACTGTATAGTTTCCTCATATTTGGCAAAATATGTAGACGTCGATAAATTAGTAACAGAGATCAATAGAGTATTAGCCTCAAATGGAGTAGTCGTCTTTCATGATTTCTCCTATCCACGAAGGAAGGCTATTAGAATTATCTGGAAATTCCATTTCAAGTTGCTATGTATAGCTGGCTTGTTCATAAAATCATGGAGACATATCTTTCTTGAACTCGAAGAAATGGTTGAAAATTCCAGATGGTCTGAGGACCTTCTTAAATCCTTGAGGAATCACGATTTTGTCGACATAAGTTCTACAGATTACACATTTGGAACCTCGATCGTGATCGCTGCTAAGAAGAAATGAGCGATGATATAAATCGGTTAAATGAATGGTTCGTGCCAAAGTTTGGGCCCATTAAATTCAGGATTGCGGTAGGAATTCTATTCTTACCATACACCGCGATGTGCATCTCATTCACAATACTTGGCGCATTGCTCGCACCTTATATACACTGGGATAGGTTGATCGCAATGGTAATCATCTATTTTTTTGCATTGGGAATTGGTGCACATTTTGCAGACAATTTGGGTTCTCGCAAAAGGCCTTGGGGGAAGATTTTCGGCACTAATACTTCATGGCGAATTTTGATCTTTTCTCTTGCAGTTGCGTACGGAATTGGCATCTATTACATAATATTTTTTGTGCCCTTGCTTTCCGTCATAGCGATTCTAGAAGGTTTCTTACTTTTTGCATATAATTTCGAAAAATTCAAAGGATATTTCCATACAAATTTTTGGTTCGTGATAGCATGGGGAGCAGTCCCTGTATTCGCTGGCTATGTGATGCAGACAAACTCAGTTGCACCAATACCGATACTCGCGGCTATTATTGCAGGTTTCATTAGTTATGTAGAGATCAGTCTGTCCAGGCCGTACAAGATACTAAGAAGACATAACGAAGATAATGTTGCCGTGCAGGAATTAGAAAAAGATCTTAAAATGATAAGTTTGGGCACTCTGGCCACAGTAATGATCTCGCTCACTCTACGCATATTTCTTGTTTGACGACCTTGGAAAGCACAGATTATTAAATTCAATGACTCATATTGAAATCGAATTGAAGGGACACAGACTTGATTTTCATCCAAATAAGTGGCGGTCTTTGCATCAGGTATTGATCCGCCTCGAAATCGAATCACAAAAAAGCATTCCCCCTCTACTTCTTGTCGTTCTTGTCCAGAACGGCATGCTAGAGAGTCTACTTCAATTAATAGTAAAGAATGACATTGAGGTCGACATACGACTTCAGAAAAAACGTGGATCCCTGCTATATCGAAAGGTGCAAATCCGAAGTAGACTTGATGGGGAATTGATAGTGTATGCTAGGTCAAAGATAATGACCAAGAATCTTCCAGAGGCATTACTTGACAGAATAATTGAAGGAAAAGAGGGAGTTGGAAGCATAATTGAAGACCTTGGGATCGAAACGTATCGAAAGATCAATGTGATTGGATACAGTAGAAAAGAGGGAGCACTGTACAGAATATATGATATTTACATCCATCGGCGCTTAGCCATTACCATAACAGAATACTTCCCGATAGATCTCGCCCTATGGAGGTCGTAGATCGGAAAAAAGTCCGATCTTCAGATTAATTCTAAACAAAAGATTTTGTCATATAATGACATTCTAATCTTGCAGTTTCTAAGATCCGCTCCCTCGATAAGTCCTTGACTTTTCAGTGAGCTCCTCGTTCACGCAGACATTACTTCTATAACTTCTGTTTCCGTGAAAGATTTCATTGATACTGAACGTAGGTAAAAGGACTAGAACAATTGCTAAATGATTGTAAGGCGTACTCCGTGATAACTCAGATCCTCCGATACGGGGCCTAATCCGCAGTACATGATCGAGATGGACCAGATGGATCATTCTGTCATCCATTCCTGAATTTTAAAACCTCTCCCAAACCTATTTCTTCATATGCCCAGGACAACGAGAAGTGGACTAGAAATCTTGTTTATTGTCAGATTTAGCGGGGGGGCCCAACAGCAGGTGAGGTCTTTCGAATTCTAGAAGGGAATCAATTGAACTTGCATCTTTGATTGTGGTCTTGCTTTACTGTATTCAACCAAGTGCAACGAGAGACATCAAAGAATTAAACTTTTCAGTTCTGTGTCCAAAATATCGTGTCTCTTCAACTAGATGTCAAGAGAAGGTGTCTGTTATGGTGGCCGAGTATCTTAGTTTGCTCTTCTTGTGTCAGACCTCTTGTAATTTCTTGTCTATGATGACAACAAAATGCCTTGACCTTCACTTCATTGTCGAATTTCGGAGCATACGAGCATTCATAGTCCACAAGTTCTTCAACCCTGTCTAGAAGGTAAAAAGAGCCCATATCAGCGATAACACACAAGCCTTTCATTCCTATGGTTTCCATACTTTGAAGTAATGAACCTACAAGTGATAATATTCTGTATGGCTTATAATAAAAATGAAAGAGTGGTCTCAAATATGGGGTTTCACAGTCCTTGTTAGCTGCCCAGATTCCGTTGTCGGTATTGTTATTAGTTTTTTTATCATTATTGTTATCCAAACAAGTCTGATGATGAACAGGGCAAGAATATGCTGTAACAGAATCCATTAATGTAATGGATTTATCTGCTTGACACTTGTCAAGGTCGATGCCGGTTCGCCTTAGCACATACCCTATGCTGCTAATGGTATCGTAGTAGGATATGATCAAAATCATTTCATTCGCAGAACTATTAGAAGTCCTTTCGACAAGTACATCTCTACAGTATCTTGAGTAAAGCTGCCTAAATGCTCTACGATTTGAATAAACCATCATATTATGTTCACCGTAGTCTGAAACGAGCAGCTCTTCGACCATGGCCTCAGCATTTGCTGTCAGAGCTATTCTCTTTTCGTTATAGTATGGGTCGCCAAGATCAAACAAGATATAGCATTACCCTCATCTAGTTAACAGCTATATTTGATTTGTATGATACGCATATTTATTGGTTTTTGGTAAGTGTCATTCCCGGTGTGACACATGCTAGTTTAATATGGAAAAATTCTTGAACCCGCTCAAAGGGTGACTGTCGGCCTGCGATATACTCCAATGGAAGAATGTATGTAAACCCAGTACCTAGTGGACCGGGTGGGATTCGAACCCACGACCTCGGCAATGCCAATGCCGTGTCCTACCAGACTAGACGACCGGCCCTATCTAGAGTCACAATTCGCTCGATATTAATACCTTTGACACTGGTTAACGATATTATATCACACTCAATAAATTCAGTATTGGATTAGGGTGGCGCCGGAGCAATCTGTGGGTGGGGTAATAAAATACCAGTCAATCGATAAAGAAAGAGCGAAGAATTCTGAATTCTTACTATTGCGAAATAGAAGAGGGTTCTGGGGATTTCCACAAGGCCATAAAGAAAGAGGAGAAACCGAACTGCAGACACTCGTACGGGAAGTAACAGAAGAAACCGGTATAAGGTATATAGATATCCAATCGTATATCGGAAAAATTAATTACTCCTTCTTTAGGGGTGATGGAATGAAATCTGAAAAGGAGGTTATCTTTTATTTTGCAACTACCGAGACAAGAAATATTAGAATCTCTGAAGAGCATGAAGGCTATAAATGGGTATCATATCTTGATGCTTTGTTGATGCTAGGCCACAGGCAGCTAAAATCGATCTTGTCGAGAGGACATAGGAAAGGGCTGTACTAAGTTTCGCAGTATTGACACAAGTCTTTCCAGCTGCTGCGAGCCGTATCGGAATAGATTTATATCAATGCTCAGATGGAATAAGGAGGAATATTTAGACAATGACTAACGGTAAGCGCGTGGTGCTCACAGCAGATAGAAGTCTTATGACAAACTATAGAGGGAATTTTCTCTATGGTTTTATTGCATGTGGCCCTTATGAACTCGTTCCTGAATTTGTCTTCGATAAGCTCTTTTGTCCGAGCGTAGAGACCGACAAGCAAACGGGGCAAGTCAAGGTAGCTCAATGCGGTTTAAGACGAGTTGAAGCCGCATTACTTAAGGAGTATGACCCAGAGGACGTCTTCATAGCTCATCCGGAAATGCTCGATAAGTGTGTGGGTCCTGAAACCAAAGTGGTTGGAATAAATGTCATGGATCCTCTAGGGATGGCCCCCGTAACTACGACGATGTCGCCAGAGAAGCTCTCTTATGTTGCCATGAAATTCAAAAAAATGTGCGCATCTATAATTCAACTTAAGAAGAAGTATGAATTTAAGGTTGCCGTAGGGGGCAATGGTGCCTGGGAGTTAGCCAAACCGGACCGCATGAAAATTCATGGCATCGATACAGTAGTAATAGGAGAGGCAGACGAATTGGCACTCGATCTGTTTCAAGATCTCGAATCTGGCGATGCGCCAGAGTTGCTTCACACTTTCGTTAGAAGGATCGAAAATATTCCTGTTATCCGTGGTCCGACTATAAATTCGCTGATCGAAGCGATGAGAGGATGCGGTAGGGGCTGCGATTTTTGTGATGTGAACAAGAGATCAAAGAAAGACATCCCACTTGAAAGACTCCAGGAGGAGGCTCGGATCAACCTTAACTATGGTTTTGATTCGATTTGGCTTCAATCTGATGAAATGTTATTGTACGGATGTGATAACAAGGATTTTATTCCCAATTCTGATGCAATCATTGACCTGTGGTCGGGCCTTAAATCTGTAGGTGCAAACTTTATCGGAACTACACATATGACACTCTCAGCAGTAGCAAGTTCGCCCGATCTGATAGCAAAGCTGTCCAATATCAATGGAATGGAAAAAAGTGGAAGATGGCTTGCGACCAACCTAGGAGTCGAGACGGTTGCGCCTAGGATGGTGAAGAAACATTTAGGCGTAAAAACAAAACCGTACCAAACCGAGGAGTGGGGCGCTGTAGTTAGGCAAGGGGTAAAGATCCTCAACCAGAATCACTGGTTCCCGGCCCTAACTCTTATTATAGGATGGCCCGATGAAACCCCCGATGAAACCCAGTATACCATAGATTTGATTGATGACTTTAAAGAGTCTAACATGCGTGGACTGGTGGCACCTTTATTGTACCAAGATTTTTCGGAAAGAAATTCTATGCATTTTGGGAATCTTAATGAAGCACAGTTCGCACTCTTTTGGAGGTGTTGGCAACACAATCTATGGGTGATAAACGATATCATTCCTATCATAATAAGGAACAAGACATATGGTCCTCTGATGAAGGTTTTCATGGCAACTCTAATAAAGGCAGGGACGTGGGCGATATTGCGCTATCTAAGAGGATTATCAAAGAACCTTTTTAACGGAAGACCCCCTGAAGAAATAGTTGCCAAATACTCTAAAAGGAGATCAGTTACAGCATCATTACCTCCAAAGCTTTAAGTTTTTAGTCACTACCTGATGGGACAAATATCACAAGATATCCCCGCACTATCTTTCCTGACAATTTATTGATAAGCTCATCATTTTGACATGTGGAGTTACGACCGGTTTTGTCAAGCTCTCTTTGATTCGAGCTCCACTATAGCATCGTCTGCTATGGTAGCCCTAATAGGAGTTAAGATAATGAAGTAATTCTTATCGGCTCGTTCGACCGAATTTACTGTTTTGTATTTCTTTGTTGAAACATCAAATTCTAGCATTCCAGGATTTAGATTTCCTTTTGTGTATACCATCATTAGCACGTCTCCCGATACAGGACTTAGAGGCACTATGGAGAAAACATATCCTCTGTATGAGCTTACTGGCAAAATTTGCTTCATATAAGGCGCTACAGAGACCAAGTACATAAAAACTTCTTCAACTGAAGTAAATTCTTCAAATTCAAATTTCATGTCGTTGTTCTAACCATGTTCAGATATAAAGGCTTTAATGAAGCGTCTGGAAGTTATCCATACGATTCGAATTTGACCTCGTAACTACCATCCTTTCTCTTTTGACGTTCGGTAACAAATCCCTTGGGAACCAAGTAATCCAGTGCACCGTCTACAGTACCCTGCCATCCACACACATAGAAACTTGTATTATCAGGAGTTATTTTTTCCCCTACTAACTCTTCTAACGTAGACTTGTCCGTCCCTGGCTTTGGCCTCAAAAATGATTCTACTCTTCCCTTCTGCCCTCCCCATGTTCTATTAAACCATTCCTGAGGACGGCTGATACTCGCCCTGTAACGGAAGTTCCACTTATCTTTACCCTGATCGATACTCTCATCTTCGAGTTGGGTCAAGAGCTCTCGATAGCTCAATTCATCTACATAACTAGCACCATGCAAAACCACGATCTCCCTTTTGCTTTGCATTGACTTTAGGTGCAAGGAATAAGCTATAAATGGAGCCAATCCTGTCCCTCCCCCGATCAGCACCATTCTTCGCTCGTCAGGCGTTCCATCTGCTTTTGACTGATTGATTGTAAATATACCGGTGGGCTTTACCCAACTTATCTCATCACCTTCCTTCATATTGAATAGTTCAGTAGTAAGCCTTCCTGGTACTGGTTTTCTTACCCAGCGAATGAGGAGCTCAAAATATGACTTCTGCTCGGGGGGAGATGCTATCGAATATGCTCGACGAATGACTTTTCCCTCCCTGGGTATGTGTTGCCCTATCGTAACGAATTGTCCTGCCTTAAAGTCGGGTACTTGACCATCATTTGGAGTTATTCTTAAGATCAGAAGATCTTCTTTCAAGACTCTCAGATACGTAATTCTACCCTTATTATCAACTACCACATATTTCAGAAGTTAGAGTATTCTAAATAAACATTATCATGGCATCAATTTGAGTTGAGCCATTTACAATAGGAATTCATAGAAATTCAAGACTTTAGTAATTGGATTTGATATGCGATACTTCCCACATTAATATTGTATGTGATTGTAAGGTGTACTTGAATTAAGCAGTAATTCAAGGGTCTTAACAAGACGCGGCAAGCCTTAAGACGCTGGAGCTATAGGGAATTACAATAATGTCTAAATTTTCGAAGAAAACCGAATCAAAATTATCCGCCGAGGTTGAAGAGCTTACAAATTTGATCAACGATTTAAGCTCTGAACAAAAGCAATCTATCGAACTATTTAAGTCTGCGATGAGCAAATTTGCAACCGAGAGATCGCTGGACTCCTGTCTTGAGGCGCTGAATATCTGTATTCAGCTGACTAACACGCGGAGAACCCTCTTGGAATCATATCAGCGCTATTCCAGTTTATTGGAAAACGAAATAACACGAATTAATAAGGAAATGAAGAAAAGGGCGTGACTAACAATTAAACTTGTTCAACTTCGCAGTTAACTGCTACGGTTTTATACAGGCTGGGAAGTAAGGAGGTTTTCAATCTACAGCCAACTTTTCCTCCAAGAACTTTTTTAAGTCACCTGTATTGACTCTTTCCTGGTGCATCGAGTCCCTATATCTGACTGTTACCGAGTTATCAACCAGAGTCTGCTGATCGATGGTGATTGCGAATGGAGCTCCGATTTCTTCTAATCGCCTGTACCGTCTGCCTATAGATCCCGATTTATCATAAACAGAATCGAAATCTTTCTTCAAGATCGAATGGATTGATATAGACTTTTCAATCATTGCATCCTTTGACATAAGAGGAAGAACCCCAAACGTGACCGGGGCAAGATATGGTCTGAGCATAAGGACGACCCTGTCATCATGTCCAATGTCTTCGTAAAAGGAATGCTCTAAGATAGCATAAATACTTCTATCGATTCCCATAGATAACTCAAATACGTGAGGCAAGACCTTGGTCTGGTCAAGCGTCTCCATCACTTCTAGGTTATGACTACTAGTCGAGGAATGCCCTTTTAGATCGTAGTCGCCCCGATAGTTGCAAGCCACAAGTTCTAACCAACCTATGCTAGTTTCTACTTCAAAGTCAAATGCGACTACAGAATAGAATGCCTTCTCGTCGTCTGGTAGTTTTCTGAATCTAGTCCTTTCCATATCTATCCCTGTCTTACTATAGAATTCTGTTAGTAACGCAAGGTAATACGCAGTTAGCTTGTTGGGCAAAAGATCCCGCCTCAGACAATCGTATGCCGTGATGCTGTATTGTTGTTGTTGTTGACTATCATATAGAGTCAATTGAGTATCGCCGACTTCGTCAAACTTCGGCAACTCATTTAACCTGTCTGGGTTACAAAAAACCTCGATCTCTGCCTGGTAAAATTCTCTGAGTCTCAACAAGCTCTGCCTAGGTGCGATTTCATTTCTAAAACTCTTACCAATCTGTGCAATTCCTAGCGGGAGCTTACCTCTCATTGTCTTAAATACTCTCGCGAAATCAACGAAGATCGTCTGACATGTTTCTGGTCTCAAATACGCTTCATCCTGTGAAGGCCCTATCCCCACCTTGAACATCATATTAAATCTCGCCACAGGTTTGAACTCTCCCATACAATTCTGACACCGAATATTGTTCTCAACAATTAGCGATGCCATAGTAGTCTCCGGTGTGCCTTCGGCTATGGTTTTCCCCATTTTTTCAGAAAGATACCTATCTGCCCTGAATATGGAATTACATTTCTTACATTCTATTATCGGGTCGCTGAAATTGCGGATATGCCCGGATGCTTCAAAAACGCTTCTGCTCATTATCTGGGATCCATCGATCTCGATCATGCCATCCCGTCTCACTAACTCTCTTCGCCATAACGCTATGAACTTGTTCTTCATATTCACTCCCGCAGGCCCGTATTCCCAAAAGCCCGCAGGAGCATCAGAATAAATTTCACAACTAGGGAAGTAGAACCCACGTTCTAAGGCAAGTTTCATTACCTGGTCATAACTAGTCATTATCTTGGTGGAGACAAACCTTTCAAGGTTTTAAATTTGTTGGCAGACCACCGGTGAGTCTAATTTCCACATAATCCAGTCATCAAGTAGCTCAGAACAACCCTGAACGACCTCGCTATCACTTGATTATCGCCTCAACTCCTTAATGGTTCGCCTGATCTGAAATTTGACAGAAATATGTAATCGTTATCGGGACTCATTCACCGTAGTTTAATGATTATTTTATAGGACAAAAAATTAAGTCATTATCGGAATCAATCACACTGCGTGGTACATCAAAAACTATTTTAACCCTGTCATTAATTCAATTGTTCCTCGTGAGTGCAACGGTTATAGGTTTCGTATTAGACTCCTGCCAGATAAGCCACCAAGCATTAACTGCGTACAAACGCCTATTGACATTACATCACTTGTTTGGTGTATGAGATTAGATTTAGCAATGCATTGAAGTTGATATTGATGGTATAAGGTCAAAGTTCTATATTGGGACCGGTGTTATTTTATAAGGACAAGCTGAATAGTAGATCACAGATGATTATTCGACTCGGGACTGAAGACCTGGCAAAGTATCCTTTTTTGGATGAAGCAGCCGAGTATATGCATCAGACACACTTTAACCTGGACGATCTCAACTTGCCTGAATTAAGGCATATTGTACATCGAGCATCGAGCAGAGTGAGAAATGAAATAGAGCGTGGTAAGCCAGATTTCACATTGGAAAGACACGAGGTGGAGATCTTGACATTCCTCGTAGGAATTTTAATCGTTAAGGCAATAAATTCAGACAATCTAACAAAGAAGCATTGCTTGTGCGAATCATTACGAGCCGAGAGATTCTTGGTACATGATTTAAGGACACAGGGCAACCTTCCAAATAAGAAGCTCCTGCTTTACAAGATCTTTAAAGAGCTCTTGAAAATGGATGTAATTCCTAGTTCAAAATACAAACTAATGTTCGAAGTAAAAGTGACGGACTATCTAAAAAGGTCTCACCTCTTCCACGAACAAGAATGGAAATTGATCAATAGGCTAGTGCATGACGGACGAGTTTTCCTTGATGCGGATGAGACCGTGAGGCTAATTCGGACTGAGGTAGCCAGTCTTTTATTAGAAAGAATAAGGCAAATGAATCCATCACATGTTCCAGCAGCCATAAAGGAACAGGCTGATTTTCTAAGAACTAGCCTTCCGATCACAAGTGCGAGGATCACTGAGTCTCCACTGGTTTATCCTCCATGTATAAGGCATGCTTTAGATATAATGGCAGCTGGAGAAAATTTACCTCATTCGGCAAGAGTTATGCTCGCGACATACATGCTGGCGGTCGGAAAAGATGTCGATTATGTAGTATCACTCTTCAAAACAGCTCCTGATTTTAACGAAAAAGTATCCCGCTACCAGGTCGAACACTTAGCCGGAGAAAGAGGAAGTCGTATTAGGTATCTTGTGCCCTCCTGCGCCAAGTTGAGAAACGACAACCTCTGCTTTGCTACAAGCCAATGTGAAGGGCTAGTAAATCCTGTTCAATTCGGAAGGTCTTCCAATTATTCTCGGCAGGCAAGAAATTTGGATAATAGGAATTAGACAGGACTAATATGGTTATACTTAGGACAGAGAATGATCTGCACTTGATGAAAGCTGCGTTTAGAGAATTTTATTTCAATCATGGAAACGAAATAGAAGTGCCAAACAGAATACAAAATCGTGAATTTGGAGTTATGGGATTCAATGGCGCAATGAAGAGGCATCTTGAATTTTCCAGCTTGGGAGGTTTGATTGCATCTCTATTATTAGACACTCCCTCTGACGTATTCTCTTCAAATGCCAGTTATGAATTTCCGAAACTTCCGATGAGCGAAAAAGGATGGCTAGGTGCGGATTTAATCTTTGATATAGATGTCAACGATTTAAATTTGAAATGTAAGATATCTCATTCTTACTCAATATGCTCTACTTGCACTTGCTGCTATCAAACCAGTTCGAAAATCTGTCCGAGGTGTAGATCAAGCCACTGTACGGAAGTGCTGCTACCATGTGATAGCTGTATCAAAGGACTCAAGAGAGAGGTATCGAAATTACGTCATTTTCTCGTGAATGATATAGGGATAGACGCAGGCATGATCAAGATATATTTTTCAGGGAACAATGGTTTTCACCTTCATGTTCTAGATGAATCATATAATGATCTAAATTCCCAAGCAAGAGCAGATTTGGCAGGCTATGTGATGGGAGTAGGCATCTTAGCCGATGCCCTAGGAGTGAGAAGAGATTCGCCCAGCGATTTCTATATTAAATTTCCACTAGGCGGACTGGATTACGGATGGCGTAAAAGAGTTTCAGATAGATTAGGGATTTCCATAGCTTCACAAAAAAAACTAACTAACCTGGTCCGTGAGATAGGTGGTATAGAGCAGTTTAGAAAGAGGATCACGGAGATAGGAAAGGAGCTAGGGGTCCATATTGATTCTCAAGTTACCACCGACGTTCACCGAGTATTTAGAATGCCCGGAACATTGAACGGCAAGAGCGGCCTCACAAAGATATTTTGTCGCGATCTGGATTTATTCGACCCTTTCGATGATGCATGTCAGCTTTCTGAGCGTGAGGTATTAGTTAAGATGATGCTTCCTCGTCTAAAACTGCGACTTAAAGGTCAGAGATTTGATTTGAGTAAAGATACTGTTCGGGTCCCGCTTTTTGTTGCGGTTTACCTTATTTCTAAAGGTCTGGCGCACACTTTAGAACAACGTGCCTAAAAACAATAGCCTTAAGACGCAATATATTACGAAGCAGGTCTATATTTGCGAGGGCAGTCAAGATTCAATAACAGGTTTCTGATCAAGTAAAATATCAGGATACCTCAAGTATCCTTAAGGAAAGTAATGAAGAACAACAATGGCGTTAGAAAAGATGTAATCCAAAATGAAGAGGACTTGATCCCATCCGAAAAATGGCTGGTAGCGTTTAGAAATAGGAACATTGACCCATATTGTCAGAAGATTTCAATTAGGGAATTTCTCTCACCTGGCTTTTATGAGGCCTTTGACAGAGTTGTAAGCTTTGCGGAGAAAACGAATGTGGAGATACTATGGTTCAAGGAGAAAAGGAAGTGTCATGGATCACTCTTGAACTCTATCCAAATCTCGCTTGAATGGTTTTGCACTTATTGCAATCTCGAATCCAACATTCAAGATTCGATTCCATGTAATGAGTTATCTTGCACTGCCAATTTGTGTTCAAGGACTTGTTATGAGGAGCACATGCAACTGAAACACAGAGGCTCAGTTACCAACTAATGTACATCCATTACGATTGGATAAGGTTTGAACAATCTTAAAGTTATTATCCTAATTCTTTTCGGATCTCCCCTGAATCGATCTAGACATGTTGAAGAATAGCAAGGCGGAGCCTCATTTAATATCTCTTTTACCCTGAACCCCATTTTAATGAAGGTCTCCGATAGCCAGTTAGCCCAGGTACGATAATTGATGTCTGATACTGGTTCGAGTAAGTCATCAATAATCTCGGTAACGATTTCAAGAATACCTAAATTCTTCAACTTTAGGAAAATGGTTGAATATACCTTAACCCAGTGTTCATAGTAATGGTAATCGATATACATCGGATCGGGAAGTATCATAATGACTTGATCCAATGTCTCGCTTCTGAAACCATTTATCGTATTTTCGAAATGATCGTTGATTAATGCAACATTTTCAGCACGGATTCGATTCATTGCCTCCTTGTAAAGGGTCGTATCAATCTCTATGCCTATGAATTGCGTATCTAGGTTTTGCTCATCCCTCGAAAGTTGACATAGAAGTCTTCCGTCACCCATTCCTAGCTCGACGACACGACGAGGGTGCTTAAGACTCATATACCGTCGTTACTAAAGAGAATATTGTTCTCATGGAGGTTGAAGGAGACCTGAATCGAGGAGCTGTTCGACTAGTTGAAGTACTTCCTTCTCAACTTGTTGTCTTGGCAATCCTGATTTTGCTGAAAAATCTGCAGTGAGCTCTGTCACCGTCCTGTTTCCTTCACAGGAATCCCAGAAGTCAATGATGGGCTGGTTCACCATGAATGCCTGATTACTGTTGTTCAACAAAACTATAGAACCATCCTCTTGGTGACTTATTTTACCCGTCTTCATCGGCTTGTACTTTTCATAATCTACTTGGAATCGTAGCGTGGGTTTTCCAATTCCTAGTCTTTCTCTGACCGCCGGATTGATCTTGTCACTTGTCCACGGAGGTTCCCAAACTATTTTAACATCAATATTTCGTATCCCTGTAATTTTGCCCACGGAACGTTTAACGTCGCCTACAAGAGTATCATGAAGAGGACATCCCCTCGTCGTCATAGTCATTTCTATGCCAACGTCATTTGTTGGATCGATCTTTACGTTATATATAAGCCCAAGATCGACTACGTTGACTGGTATCTCGGGATCCATACACTTCCGTAAAGCATCAAATACCTGCTCATCCGTAATCTGCTGTGCTGACATTATGCGTACCTTGTTAAATACTCGATAAATACTTTATTGCTTTCATTTACTCTCACGCGGCTTCTACTTCCGATCGGTCTGTCCCTTGAACAAGCTTGCAAATGTTCTGCTCATATGGTGGCTCAATTAGACCTCTTTCAGTTATTATCCCAGTAACAAGGTCGGGTGGGGTTATGTCGAATGCCGGGTTGATGGTGTGAACACCTTTTGGAGCGACACGTACGTTTCTGATCTTCGTTAGTTCGTCTGCTGACCTATCCTCGATTTTTACCTCAGATACTGAACTCTTTAAATCAAATGATGAAATAGGAGCTGCGACATAAAATGGGATCTTGTGAATATTGGCCAGTGTAGCGATCTGATAGGTCCCGATCTTGTTATAAACATGTCCTGTTCGCAGAACCCTATCAGCACCTACAATGACTTTGTTAACCATCTCGTTTGCCATCACATATCCTACGGCCGTATCAGGAATCAAACTTACATCGATATTGTCATGCATTAATTCAAATGCAGTTAATCTAGAACCTTGCATTACCGGCCTGGTTTCTGTGGCAATGACTTTCAGATTTTTTCCGTCCTCTCGCGCGGCCCTGATGACACCTAATGCCGTTCCGTATGTGGCGGTGGCGAGCGAGCCAGCATTACAGTGTGTCATAACCACATCTCCATCATAAAGCAAGGCCGAACCCGCCTTCCCTATGTTTCTATTAGTCGAAATGTCTTCGTTGAGCATTTTCAAGGCTTCCTCTTCGACTATTTTTTTTACCTTTTTTACATCTTTACCTTTGGAAGAGAATTGAAGAATCCGTCTCACTGCCCAACTGATGTTTATGGCCGTAGGCCGCGTAGATACTAATAACTCAGCGGCTTTCTCCATCTCCAAGATCAAGTCTTTCTCTGTTCTGGCCTTGCTATTTGTTGCCACTAGTAATAACGCTAAAGCGGCAGTAATTCCGATTGCAGGAGCTCCTCGCACAACTAGTGACCTAATTGCTTCAGCTACGTCACGATAATCTGTGTATTTTATGTAGACTAATTTGTTAGGGAGCTTGGTTTGATCAATAATATAGACTGCATTGTTCTTCCATTGGACGGTTAATAAATTGGTGGTGCAAACTGGGTCCATAGCGCATCATATATTTGGTTCTTGTGTTTGAAACGAGAGTGATTTCTCTTTGCCAACCCCTATTGAAACTAGATTTGCTTCAGGAAGATTGGAGGTAGCGAGAATTCCTCGTCCATCATAAACAATCGCATTCCCTGAAGCATCGAGATTTAGATTAGAATATTCAGGATGATCCGCCACTATTATGACTAGATCGGCTCCTTTTAATGATCCAGTTAAATCATTACTGAGAATGACGCCTTCGTATTCTGAAAGAATTGGGTCTCGTAATGCCAACGGATCATGCACTCGTAGATTCTTTATTCCTTTCCTAAAGAGCTCATCAATTACCTGGTATGTCGGAGATAGCCTTGTATCTGAAACACCACCTCTGAAGGCTAGACCTAGCAATGCAACCACGTAATCCTCGAGCCTTTTTGACTTACTAGGATTCCTTCGACACGCTCTCAAAGCTTCATTTACGGCATATGAAGGCATAGCGTTGTTGATCTGCCGACTGTGTCTAACAATTGGGCAATCAACGCTAACTTTACGAGCAATATCTAAGACGAACTGAGGGTAAATAGGAATACACGCACCTCCTACACCAATTCCAGCCCTGTGAAGATGACAATATGATTGCGAATTGGCTGCATTTCTAGCTTCCCAAAAATTGACTCCAATCCTTTCGGAAATCATTGCGAGCTCATTAGCCAAAGCGATGTTCACGTCCCTATATACTCCTTCTATAAGCTTCTCAAATTCCGCGGTTCTTGTTGATGAAAGCTTGATCACACCTTTTTTGAATATTATAGAGTATATAGCCGAAGCGATTTCAAGACTTCTCGGTCCGGCACCTGCCACGATTGCAGGATACCCTTGCTCGATATCATAAATCGCTCTGCCTTCATATACTCTCTCAGGATTGTAAACTACAAAAAAATCCTTTTCACACTTTAGTTTGGATTCATTTTCGAGTAAGGGCACTATAACATCTTCGGTAGTTCCTGGGGGCACGCTAGGAGTTAATGCAACTACGTCCCCACGCTTAAGACCTCGACCTATAGAAGACGTTACATTTTCAACGGCCCCAAGATTAGCTGTTGCGTTTTCTGCCATTACAGGAACGCAGATCATTTTAAAAAAAGATTCCTTAGATGCTGTTATGGGGTCATCGTAAAGTACAAATCGATTTTCCTTGAGTCCAGTAGAAAACGTGTCGTTCACATAAGGCTCTGGAATATCGGTCTTTCCTTTCCTACCGTTTACTCTCACCTTTTCAGATTTATCAACTCCAATTACATGAGCACCGGCTCTCAACCAAGTGGCCGCCAAGGGCGCACCTACATGTCCTAGGCCATAAATAGCGACTCTCAATTCCCCATTCATTATTTTTGAAACTAGATCCTGTGGATATCTGACTGGACGCACTAATCGAGTATTAGAGTCAGACGCGTTTTCAGATCTTATACCGCCCATAATCCGACATCCCTTATCACGTTGATGTAAATAATATATATCATTCTGACCAACCGTATAGTTCGAAGGAGGATCCGCCTGCAAGACCAAAGCTCTTATGGGAGATGCAACGGAACAGCTAGATCCCTTATACATAGATTTACTCCGACAAAAGATTCTCCTTAACGAATCAGACAGTAATGTAAGCTTTTAAAATCTGCAATGGGGGGTGTCCACCCCTCCGGTTTTCCTGCCTAGACCTAATCGCCAGAAGGTTTGGTTATAGATGGGGCACCCCTACCCCAATCCCAATAAGCTTTCGTTCTTGTGTTCAGGATATAATCCTTATCATTATCACTTCTAATTGCGATTTAATTTGCTTCTGAGACAGCCGATGACCTCGTTCAATTGGAAAAAACAAGAAATCCCTCATGCTGGCGTTTGTCTTCATGATATCTTGGGTGTTGAATCCTCCGTAACAGAGCTTGCAGCATGCTCATGTCTAGTCATAAAAGCTCTTACATGATAGCTTATTCTATCCATTGCCTGAGTCAAATCTTCGTCCAGTGCTAAATCTTGTTCGTGTTTCCATTTCCCGTATACACGAACATGGTCATCTAATGGATCTATGTATATCTCACCTTCTTTGATCAACACTTTTCTAAGTAAGCTATCTAATTTAGGGTCATCTCTAAGGATGTCTGCAATCTTACCTCCTTCCCAATCAATTTTTACTATTCGCTTATTAGAAAAGAGGCCCTTTGTGTTTGCTCGACATTTTGCGATCAAATCAGACGCATTGCTGACACTCCCCATAATTATAAAGTGAACCTGGAAATAGTCGAGAGCACCATATAACAATGTGGTTTCGTCTCTATTACCTGGAGGGCTTTTAACGGGTTCGTGCACTATCGACATTTTTCTACAATACACTTTATAAAAACCATTACCCTGTACACAGAAGTGATTATGCAAAATAAGGCTAACTGCTTCGATCTGCAAGTTACGGTAACGCTCCAACTCTCAGACCTTAAATTACAACTTTTGAAAGATATCATACAAAACCAAGACATAGTTCTTGATAGATCTCGACAGTTCTGAATCGTCCTGAAATTTTTCAACATCATTCCCTAATGCCATCGTTAATCTCTTAGGAAGTTTCAGATACTCGTTAAGATAGATCAAGAATGAAAGATAGATAGCTCTAAGAACTGCCTCTTGGTCGTCTTTCATCACATCCATATCTACCATCAGTTTGGAAAGTACATACGCATACTGCGTGGTCAAAATGACCTTTTCACGCCCATCTCCAGTTGACTCATCAAATCTAATAGTTCCCATTTTTAAGAGCTCTTCTATGGTTGTAGCAAAATTGTCTACGATTGCGTCATGATCTGATCCAGACATTGAAATAGTAGAGAAACTTAGGCTATCCAATCGTATTAACAATTCGCATATATGATTCAATCAAAATAGGATCTACAATGCCTTGAACTACTAATTCTTCTCCTTTGGAGAGCTTTATGTCTAAAGCTACAGCACTGTAAGGAACCTCAAAGAGATCGATTATTTCTGCATCTGTAACGTCAACGAATTGTTTAGCTATTGACTGTTTAATCGTGTAGCCAAATATCCTGCTAATCTTCCTGCTCCCTGAACCGCCGGCACGTCCTCCTGCAGATCCGAAGGATTCATCCACCATTAGGACAAAAACCGTCGCAGATTCCTGTCTGCTTAAGTCTAGTTCATTTGAAGTTACTACAAGTTTCCTGTTTAAAAGGAGCAAGGTTTCTTCCAGTGAGTCATAATCTATCAAGAGATAAATCAAGAATTAATTCTCTTGAATCCAATTTAACTACTTCCTTTGCCAGTCATAGATATAACCGATTAGAAAGGCTACATCTCGCTTTTCGCATTTTGAGTTCAACTAAAAAATCAACGAAGTTATAGAGCAGTATTACCTGACTCCTTCGAACCAATGTCGTACGCTTCCCAAACATCATAAACAAATATCTTTCCATCTGATACAGAACCGGTGCCTATTTTGGCTAAAACATCTGCTATTAGGGGTTTCACCTTTTCATCTCCTACGACAACCTCAATTTTAATTCGTGATCCGAATTCAGGAACGTACCGTGTCACGCCTCTTCCTACAGCGATAGGTTCTTGTCTTGTTCGACCACGGCCCTTAATATCATAAAAAGTCATTCCACCCACTTCATGTTCGTGCATCAGATCATTTAGTTCGCGCAGGCGCTCATGAGGAATAATTAGATCGATACGCTTCAAAACCGTCTTGGATTATTCCACTTTAGTTATATAATATTTCTTCCAGTATTATTCATGTATTCTTGATCTCCTACAAGGACGAGTCTTTCAGGCTAGGCTTTTGTCCCCCTTTTCAAGGGTGGCAATATTAATCGCATCTTCTATAGTAGAAACAAATATTATGCCATCTCCTTGCTCTCCACTCTCTCCAGTTCGAGCGTGTTTGACGATGCTCCTAATTACTAGTTCTACTCGATCGTCGGGAACTGCAATTTCAAACTTCATCCTAGGCACTAGGTCATAGGAGACTGGTTGTCCACGCCACTGCAGATGAAGCTCTCTCTGTCTGCTCCAGCCGGAGACGGAAGAAACCGTCATTCCCCCGATTCCGATATTCCTCAAGTGCTCTTTGACAAGAGGCATCTTCTCAGATCTAATGATAGCTTGGAGCATCTTCAAGATACAAATTCGTCCATATTTGATTTTGATAGGTATATATACCGTCTCGTACGGTTCAAAATGTCATTGTTCTACATATGCACGCTCCGCATGTTCAGCTATGTCTAAGCCGATATCTTCCTCAACCTCCGAAACGCGAAGACCAATTGTTTTGTCGATAATCCTCATGATTGCGGTGGTACCTACGAATGCTAGCGCTGCCGCCACGGCGACGCCTAGAGCTTGAATCGCTAGTTGCATGGGGTTTCCGTAGAACAAACCATCCGGACCAGATGGATTTACAAAAGTGGTAGCGACAAGTCCGATCGCGGTAGCCCCAATTATACCTGTTATGCCGTGGACAGAACTAACGTCTAGGGCGTCATCAATTTTCAATCTTTCCTTAATCAAAAGAATGCCGAAGTATGATGCAAATCCCAGCACAATCCCTAGAAAAAAAGCACTTTGTGCGGTTATGAATCCTGCTGCCGGCGTAACACCGGCAAGACCACATATAGCACCATTAATGGCAGCAGTTGTAGAGGGTTTTTTAGATCTCTGCCATGACAGCAGGATCCAGACCACTGCTGATGTGACGGCTCCTATTTGAGTTACGAGAAATGCATTTGCTGCCAGCGAACCCGATGCTAGTGCACTTCCAGCGTTAAATCCAAACCAGCCTAACCAAAGCAATGATGCACCCAAGACCGCAAGTGGGACATTGTGTGGAACCATGATGTCTGGCCCAAAATTCTTTCTACGCCCCAACACAAGGGCTGCAGCAATTGACGCCAAACCCGCAGTAGTATGAATGACGATACCTCCTGCAAAGTCGTATACCCCAAGACTGGCAAGCCATCCTCCGCCCCATACCCAATGTGCGATAGGAAAATACACGACAAAGCTCCAGGCAACTATAAAGATTACGAAACCACTGAATTTTACTCGTTCAGCGAACGCTCCTGTAATCAAAAGAGGCGTTATAACTGCAAACATCATCTCAAATGTTGCAAATGTTACCCCAGGAATCGACGGTGCATATTTGAGAGAACTGTCAAATGGTACATCGTTGAAAAAAGCCCACTGCAATCCGCCTATAATCCCACTCATAGATGGAGAGAATACAAGAGTAAAGCCTACCAAGAACCAAAGTACAGAGAGAATTGCTAACCCAGAGAAGGTCTGCATCACGACAGACAAAGAATTTTTTCCTCTGATGAGTCCTGCTTCAAAGAAGCCGAGTGCAGGCGTCATGAGAAGTACAAGCCCAGTGGCAACCATCATCCAGGAAGTATCTCCAGTATCTATCGGCACTTTCATGATACATTCATCCCAAGTATAAAAATATTTTCGAACGGACAGATCTCATCCATACGTTACAGAATTGTTCTAATTTTTACTAAATACACGCGAGCATCACGCAGGAGGATCCGAGATGATCTATCTTCAATAACAATCATGTTATTACGACAACATAAAGCAGTCTCATAAGAGTCTCGTCATATTAATATAAGAGGTGACAAATATGATAAATTATAGATCTTTACCATTGCCTGGTAATTAAACTGGGAATGATACCACTTTATTTGGGGGCTACTGGAATACCAAACATACGATAGCATTTTTCATACTCATCACTTCTCTGCGAAAAATATTTCCAGTTAAGTATCTTCCGTGTAAGTATGTGCAGTACAATAAACGTCTACTATACCACTTCTGGTAAAACTATTATATTATGTAAATGAGAAATTTGTATCTGGATGAATGTTTGATTGAGATGAATAATCTATCGTGAAAAGCGATATGAAAGATCGACATTGCCTTCCCTCCCAATTATACGATAAATTTACTCTACGTAATATGCACTCTGGTAGATAATTAGTATCATTTTGATGCTAGCCATAAACTTTCGTTCGGGAAAAATAATACTGCCTTCAAATTCACGAAAAAACAGTTTTATATTGAAAAGAGTTATTACTAAGTGATATGGTTAGGACGGAGTCTTCCTATTCCCTCAAGACTGGCCAAGTTGCTCCAGGATTTAAACTGAAAGCGATTGACGGAAATATATCCTCACTTGAAACTTTTGCAGAGAGCAAAGTATTGCTTATCGTCTTCATATGTAACCATTGTCCCTATGTCAAGGCGAGAATAGGGGACCTTGTCAAACTTCAAGCTAGCTTTACAAAAGAAGATTTGAAGGTGATAGGCATTAATAGCAACGATCCCAATTATGAGAACGAAGGATATGAAAATATGATCGAGTTCGCAAGAGAATACAAACTCAATTTCCCGTACCTGATTGACGAATCGCAGACTGTTGCAAAATTATATGGAGCAGTCTGCACCCCAGATCCCTTTCTGTTTGACGATCAACGAAGACTTGTGTATCATGGAAGAATAAATGACGCCACGGATCCTGAAATGAATCCAAGAGTTCCCATCATAGAAAATAATATTAAAAAGGTCCTCTCAGGAGCCCCAATCGAAAAAGATTTCTTTCCTTCGGTTGGATGTTCCATCAAATGGATTCGTTGAGAGGACATCGAATGCGGATGGAAGAGTAGATGCGTTTCAAATCAAGTTATAAGTAGAACACAGTCTCTGCTTAGCCGTATTTGTAGGAGACTCCCTTGTCACCGCGGGGATGCTTCCATGAGGTCTCATATGCGCAGGTTCCACACTCTATACAGCCTTCGTGTTGTAGAACGACATCCCCATTCTCACTACTATAACAACGTGTAGGACACAAAGGTACCATCTTCAGCATAAATTCACTTCGTGGTTTTGTCACCTGTATATGCGAGATCGAATCATCATTGTAATCCAGCTTAGCAATTCTCTCTTCTATAGAGGGAGTTTTCGGAAGATAATGAGCTTTGACAGGCTTGCCCAATTTTTCTGCAAGCTCAATTGGAACATTTACATAAGTCTCAGTAGATTCTACCAAAGGCAGTAGACGGTCAAATCCAAGAATATTTGCAAATCCTACTGCAATGCCTCTTAGAGTGCCGCTGGACATTAGCTTGAAAATCATTCCATACCTTGATCCTACGATATCTTTTGGTATATCCTTACTGCAATTTAGGAATATTTTGAGGTAATCCTTATCAATTTCCTTCATATCTTTCGTATAAGGGCTTTCTTCAATGGATCTCGTATAGAAATCACCCATATAATGCTCTTCAAAGTTGTTCCTATCTAAGGACCTGGCAACAGCGTTTGCTGCTCTAACTGCATCATCTATTCCCACGTTAAGTCCTTCTATTCGTGGTCCGACGAATACGCCGCGGCCAGCGGCATCCCCAATGAATAGCACATTCTTATAGTAAGGTGTCTTCATCCTGCATCGCTTACCATCAGGGATTAGTCTAGCGCTGTACTCTAGTTCGAGATAGTTGTCATCAAATTCATAGCTGTATTTCTCCATGAGCTCGTTCTCCAAGACGGTAATTCTAGTCTTAATTTCATCTTCTGCCTTGTACTTGCCAGTTTCTATTAACCGTCTTACACCATTTGTTGAATAATACTCTGAACGTAGACTGTTCCATGCCTTCAGTAGCTTGATGGCCATAAGGTGTTGTCGGACCTCCTCGTCTTTTGAGAGCGTAGCCTCACCAGACTTCTTTAACGGTACTCTATCTTTGATAAACTCTGCCACCAATGGGTTTGCTATGAGTTTATCGATGAGCTTCGAAGGTTCTACTGGATTGTCCATCAATGAGTCCATATGATAAACGGCACCTACAGAGATGGTATCTCTATTTGTATACAAAAATCCACCACCTCTATGATTCAAAGTGATGTCTCCTGCGAACAGATGTGCGGCGCCTTCCTTCGGGGAAACATTGAATCTCTCTTCTAGTATCGTTTCAGGAAGTTTAACTACAACCTTTACTCCCTGGTAAAGCTGTTCTGAGGAGAACTTGTTTCTTGCTCCAGTAACCTCTGCTAATTCAGAATTTGTGCCATCTGCTGCAATGACTGCCTTCACTCTAAATGTATCTAGTTCGTCAGTTTCGATGACAATATCTTGATGTTCCTTCTCCCATCTAACTGATCTTACATGGACTCCGGTTATGATGCCTCCCCCCATCTTTTCAGACGTATCACCTGCTTCTTTAGCGAGCCATGGAATGATCCTATTTAACAACACAGAGTACGCGTAGTTAAGCTGGTATTCATGGACCGGTGTTAAATCAATCGAGTATATCTTGTCATTAGAAGTAGCGTGCAATAGATATTTGGTGATAAGTCTTTCAT
>JBKPHJ010000488.1:0-1764 GCA_046729835.1 Thermoproteota archaeon | reverse complement strand
GCTCAAGAGGGAGTATTCGGCCTCTTTTTCCTGGTTCAAGCTATCTTCTAGCTTTTTGCTGGAAGCGGCCCATCCGAGGAGATCTGGGAGTTTATCCAAAATAAGATCGCGTTTGCTCAGTACATTTATTTGCGAGGTCTTTAGCCTTAGCTTGACAGAAGACGCAAGGAGAGAAACAGAGACGTAGTTAATCGCGGAAGAAACGAGTGTTCCATCAAAGACAAATATGGTCACTTTACTATCAGCCTGAAAATTACTTACAAAGTATGGACCACTAGCTCTAAATCCAAACAATTCTATCTGTCCGGGGGTGTCGACAATCAGGTAATCTGGATTCAACTCGTTTACCTCATTTTGTATTTCTTCGAGATGAGTTGCTATGAGATCACTAGCAATGATGAGGGATCCATTTGGTCCTAGGCTGTAATTTTCCATTATGGATTGGATATTGACATAATCCCTCACATCTACATCTGGTTCGTAAGGAAGACTCTCTGCACCAGGATCCAAGTTAAGAGAGATAGGGAACGAGTTATTGTCCGAATACCATTGAAGCAGTCTCGAAGCAAGAAGGGACTTTCCTGCTCCTGCCGTTCCGGTAACAAATATCGCGTCCATGAGAAAATTGCCCGCGATAATTTGTATTCTCAGGGTATATTTGTGTATATTTGGTATTAGTAAAAGTGGGTAAGCACGTTCATTGAATGAAATCGTTCAGATTTCATCAGTTCGGATTTAGGCAGAATGTGCTCTTGCGATCTTAAGCCTTGAGATGGAGCTAACTAGATTCACTCGGGGTTTTTATATGGCCACAACATATCTGACGAATATAATATTTTGAATTGGCGCTTGATAGCAATACCAGCAAGTATTGTTCCGCTAGTCTTGATGGTTTTGTTCACTCACTTAACTTCGGATGATCTCTTGTCGGTGGGGATCATTCCATTTATTCTCTCCTCAGCCGCAGTGATGGGAAGGGTCCTATTGCAAGCATACAGGTTCAAGTATTTCATTCGGAAGTTCATTGGAAATGATGTTAGTACAACTTCGAAAACAATTTCAGCAAGACTCGGTTCAGAATTTGTTTCACAGACTACGCCATCTTACATAGGCGGAGAAATAGTTAGAATCGCATGGCTAACACGAAGGGGAGTGCCTCCTGGAAGGGCCGCATGGATAACAACTATAGAGATAATCTCCGATGTTTTTGTAGGGACAATCCTAGGGGTCATTTCAGGGATATTTGCAGTAATCAATGGAGGATATCTTATAGGATCTATAGTAATATTGCTGTCTATGCCTACATTTGCGTTCTGGTTCTTGTTGGTTTTCTTTTCTGCAAAGAAGAATCTAAGGCTCCCCTCCTTCGTAGAAAAAATCATACAGAAGGTAATGTGTGGGGAAAAAGGAAGAAACATAGTGAGGTCGACCAATACGGCTATTGCGGATCTATGTTTGATGAGCAGAGAGAATTTCACTTCGTCTTCTTCTTCTGCTATGAAGACATTTGCAATAGGAATTGCAATAACTGTCGTGGCATTTGTCTTACAAGGAATTTCATTTATGGTTTTGGTTAATGCCGTCGGTAACGGAATACCCCCGCTGGGTCTCTTTGATTCATTGATGGCGACATCGGCTTCCACGGTATTGGCCACGGTACCTATAACATTAGGAGGATCTGGATTGGCCGAATTAGGTATCTGGGCCTATGTCGCCAATCTGAATTCTATACCAACCTTAGAAGATATAGCTACGGATTCACAT
>JBKPHJ010000487.1:0-4497 GCA_046729835.1 Thermoproteota archaeon | reverse complement strand
AGTCAAGGTTTGATGTTAGATTTACTATGCCGCTTACGACCTGTCCACATGCTGGATTTGTCGATAATGATGCTCCTCCTTCAGCTGTTAATGTAGTTAGTTGTTGTTGTCTAGCGAAGTCGGCATCACCACTGCCACTATTAGGACTAGTACCCATGTTTTGTAGAGGTGGTGCAGGACCCTGCTCTTGCTCTTGTAAAGGACTGTTACTATCATCATTGCCGTTATTATGTGGTCGTGTTGCATCAACTGGTGATGTATGCACTAGTGTTAATCCACTTACAGATACTAATGCTGCCGCCACCATCATTACTACTAATATCGATCCTGCTGTATTTCTTTGATCCATTCCCTAATAGCCTCCACTGCTGACGCTATGCTCAGCTACTCCTGTAAGGGGTGCCAATTCATACATCTTGTTATAGATCTGCAATAAACGCATCCCTTTTTCCGTTGTTCTATACGTCTGGTGGTCGTACTCGATCAGTTCATTTTCTTGTAGTGTTGTGAGGTATTCTCGGAGCTGAGCAAAGGATAGAAAGGCTTTATACATTATTTTTGTCTTCGTAGCTCCTCCTCCATTTGCGGCCTCAAGAATAAGACCAACAATTTCTGTTCTACTTCTGTATTTCATAATAGAATCAAACAGAACATGTAAATTAGATATTTATGTGAACCTTCTATTAGTACTAATAATTACATTGGTACGTATTTAATTAAAATATTTAGCTGTTACATCAATTGTAACTATCTGATCTTAGAAGTGACCATTCTACTAGAAAAAAGAATACAAACCAATAAGGGTTATCAGTATGCCAATATGCTCGCGTCAAATACTGTGCTATTATTGATTAACCTGTTGTAGATTCAAAATACGTCCAGACTAGAAAGTATGCTAAGCTTGGTCTAGGTACTCAGGGCTCTCGCCTTTCGAATGTTCGATTAATCCAAGAACCTTATGAAAAATATAATATAGTATAATGGGATAACCATAGATGGAACCTCCTGTTTTCTAAACAGTGCTAAAAAACTAAAGTGAGCTGATTTATTGTCAAAGTCTTCGTGATAATTCTTCGATAAGATCGTTCCCTTTAAAGATATATAAAAAGTCATTAGTGCGTACACTAAGTTAAAGGGAATGACAACGCCTTCTAGTAGTAAAATGCATGATGATATTGAAATATGATGCATATAGTAAAACTTTGGAAAAATAACAAGAGAAGGAGTCAGAAATTCGTATATTAACGGAGGAATAGTATGAACAACATATGGAGTCAACACGCGATGAGATGGAAAATAAATCGCAGACTCTGACGTTATGACTCAGATTTCATTTGATCCTAATTAATAGAATCTTTTCTTTGAAAATAAGTCCCAGTATATGGCCTTTGTGAACGATATTGTTCATATAGCTTATGTCAATGTCACTGAGAAAGCACTTAATGCCGCAGATCAGCATTACCTTGTCAAACAGACTTGGGGCGGAGTGGTTGCATGAAACTTACTCCAGTTTCTGGCCTACGACTGCGAATGGCACACTTGGGTATCGATAGGATAAGATGGAATCCACAATGCTTTTTTATCCCTATGAATAGTTTTTAGTTTTTTAACATCAGTCGCTCAGCAAAGGAATGATCTAGTCCGCAGAATGCTCTAGCATATCTGAATGTAGCTGATACTCTTCCACATCGCTCAGAGGGTGAATCAGTCTTGATAGATCATCCGCCTGAAAATACTAAACGAGTTTTGGATCTAGGGACCGGAGATGGAAGATTAATCAGGCTGATAAAGGCCAATCGACCAGCCATAGAAGTGGTAGCACTAGACGTATCCCCAACAATGCTGAAATCTGCAAGAGAACAATTTGCTAACGATGCAAGTGTTAAGATTACCGAACATGATCTAAGTGAACCTCCACCAGGTTTAGGTTGCTTTGAAGCTATTGTATCAAGTTTCGCTATCCACCACTTTAAACATGAACGTAAGGGTACACTTTACGAAGAGATTTATGACATCGTCGATCCAATAGGAGTATTTTGTAATTTTGAACATGTTGCATCACCCTCTGTTGCTCTGCATGTTCGATTTCTAAACTCAATAGGATACAGCCCAGAAAAAGAAGATAGAGCTAATAGGTTGTTACCAATGGAAACACAGTTAGGCTGGTTGAGAGATACGGGATTTGCGGAAGTAGATTGTTATTGGAAGTGGCTTGAAATGGCTCTGCTAATAGGATACAAAGCGTAAACATTTCATAAGCAAGACTAACTTGGGATAACCTCTGAGCAGAACATTCGTGTTAAATGTATAATGCCATCAGTACATACAATAAAGATACCTAAATAGCCTTCATTCGTCTAAAGGATATAATTCCTACAATTCCTAAAGCTATCACAGACATTAGTAAGATGCTCAAGTTAACAACAAATAGGTTCTTTCCTGTTATTCCAAGCATTGTATCTCTTAAGGCATCCACCGCATAAGTAACCGGATCTGCCATAGTTAAAACAGAAAGCCATGTTGGAAGATTATTTAGTGGAAATAGAGCTCCGCTTAGGAAGTAAAGAGGAAATACTACAAAGCTAACTATTAACTGAAAGCCTTCCAAGCTTTCCATATGACTTCCGAGTGTGAGACCTAACGATGTCATTGCGAAAGAAAGAAGCAAGATTATAACGATAATAAGAACTATAGATAATGGCGTGTAATGGATTCCAATAACTATTCCGACTACCAGCAATATGGCAGCTTGTATTAATGAAGTAGTCATGCCTCCAAACGTCTTCCCTATGAAGATTGTTGTTCTGCTAACAGGAGCTACCATTACACTTTTAAGAAAATCAAACTTTCTATCCCAAATTATATAAGAACCAAAGAATACTGAAGAGAATATAACTGACATGCATATTATACCAGGGAAAATAAATTGTTGATACCCTATTTGAGATTCCCCTGCTAAATGACTTGTGGTAGGCAAATTAGCAACAGTAGATCCAAACCCTTCTCCAATAACAAATAGCCATAATAAAGGAGTAAATGTAGATGCGATAAGTCTACTTCTTTCTCTTAAAAAGACTTTGAATTCTCTAAGCCAAATAGCATATAGTTTGCCTAATTCAATTTCTATGCTATTCTTATTTATTTCCATATTGTGCATATTTTTCCATAAAACCTCCTTCAGAATCAACTTCTTCCAGTTCCTGCTGCTTCATAATGTGTCTTCCTGCTAATTTAAGAAAAACATCGTTAAGGGTGGGGCTCCTAAACTCTACTGATTTTACGGCATTATTACTGTTATTCCTATCTAATGCTTTGAGAATGGTTGGTAGGTTACGGCTTGCATCTTTTACATAAATGAGAACATTTCCATTTTTTCCATCCAGTTCAACTTTATGCACAAAATCGTAAGGTTTTAAAATATATTCTATAACATCTTTATTCAAGTGTTGTTTATTCATCAGTTCAATTTCTATTACTTCTCCTCCAAGACTTTCTTTCAATTGCGCTGGCGAATCAAGAGCAATTATCATACCCTTATCTATGATACCGATCCTATCACAGAGAAAGTCTGCTTCCTCCATATAATGCGTTGTAAGTATTAATGTAATTTTCTCATCTTTTACTAATCGGTCAATGTATTTCCACATTATTTCCCTGCTACTAGGATCTAGACCTAATGTTGGTTCATCTAAGAAGATCACTTTTGGTTTATGGAGTAATCCTCTGGCGATTTCTAAGCGCCTACGCATCCCTCCAGAATATTTTTTGACTTGATCATTCTTCCTACTAGTAAGGCCTACCAGTTCTAATACTTCAGAGATTCTCTTTTCCCTAACCTCTGTTGGTACTGCATATAGAAGTGAATGTAATTTAAGGTTCTCATAGCCTGTGAGCATATCGTCACTACTTGGAGCTTGAAACACAATACCTATGCTAGATCTCACCTTGGAAGGATTTCTAATTATATCATATCCATTTACTATTGCTGTCCCTTTAGTAGGTTTTATCAAGGTAGCAAGGATATGGATTAGGGTTGTTTTACCAGCACCATTTGGACCAAGAAGGCCAAATATCTCATTATCATATACCTCAATATTAATATCATTAAGAACAGTTAGATTTTCATATTTTTTGAAAAGATTTTTAATAGTTATCAATAAATGTTTTAACCCAAAGGAGGATCTGTACTATCGACATATATCCTCTTTGCAATGTCTATCTTTATCTTTATTATTGATTCTTCAAATTCATAACTCAGCTCAAGCGTACTTTTAAATGAACAACGTCAATGTCATCAACTTTCAGTTTCTGAATAAATTCACCGATCAAATTCTTGTGTTTATGAAGTCCTGAGTTGAACAGATCAGACCACATAAATGAGCTACAGATCTTGTTGAAATTCGTGTCCGTAATCTTTTAGCTTAGCTTGTAGTCTATCTATAGTAGTCTGAACTCTGACAGTTTCTTCTAAACGTCCTTGACTCTGATATCTACCGA
>JBKPHJ010000486.1:0-8166 GCA_046729835.1 Thermoproteota archaeon | reverse complement strand
AGCAAAATAATCCCATAGTTGGTCTCTATCAAGGCATTTGGCTGCAAGAGCAACATACGGGAGTTGTATATACCAGTGACGATTAGTATTGCAAATGATGGCAGCGCGAACCTGTTAAATCTGCGTCCAATCCTTAGCATGAGAGTAAGACGGTCCCCTGGGGATTTGGCAATCGTTCCCAACATGGGTGCCAATACCATACCCAAGAATAACGATCCCCCCACCCAAATTGATGCACAGATTAAGTGTACCCAAATGACAAGAACATCCTCTAAAGCCATTAGTAGTCAATCAGTATCATTAATACTATTATTCTTATTGTCTTAGGAAAGATTTTAATGCGCTTATGGTAAGCATAAATGGAAAGATGTTTCTTAGTAAGCGCAGAGTCATTCTTATTGGAGTTATTGCCGGATTAGCTGTAGCAATTATACTTACCCCACTAATTTTGACTATCACACTTCCTCCAGATATTAGCGCTGTAAAGATCAACCTCAACAAAGTTGAGACCAAAAACCCATCTCCGGAAGAGGACACAAACAACCTACTTAATCTTGATGTAATTTTCAAAATTAGTAATCCCACAGATAAATCTTTGACGACTTCCAAAATTGAATACACCCTTTTTGCTGATGGGAAATCTCTAGGAAATGGGCAAATTGATTATGCTGACATTCCGGTTCACGGACGGCCGCAGCTCCTAGCTGGAAGTCAGGCAACAATTAGGTCACCGTTCCAGATACCTCTTAGTGATCCTAATCTTACGTCAATCAACATCGAAAACATCTCTAGCTCCGACATAAGGTGGAAAGTGGAAGGAACCGCCGAGCTTGAGTCAGGATTTGTAACAATACCATTGCGCTTTCGCGACGAGCTTAATCCTTCTTCATGAACATATTGAATCGAGAGGGACCCGATAGCGATATGCAATTCAGAACTGCATCTGGCGACCAGAGTGAGTATTTACACTTGCTTTTAACTAGAGGATAAAAGATTTCTATCGGACTTAGACGCCCGTCTGAGGGTCGTATAAATTAGGCGCTATAGAAACACTAGCATATAGCTTATAGCTGAACATTCCGATCACCTGTCGATATGATGCTGATGAGTCAACGTTCGACCAAAACTAGATAGCACCCATTCCGCGATCCATGTACATTTGGCGGGGCTATATTGACTGGTATCGTCTTCTGACGAACATAAATGCTGGAAATTACAGCTCAAACACGGCGCTCCTTCTATGCTATTAATTTCTACTTGTTTCCTTTCGTACTCAGAGGTAGTAGGTTTTTTTACTATTAGCTTGTACGTCCACCTGCCATTATAAAGTATTTTTTCTCTAGAAATTAGTGCCTGCTTCTCCAAATTCCCAACAAGTCTGGATCCGTCACGGCTGTCAAGGGAAAATGTCTTGCATAATTCAGTTTGGAATATGCCATTCTCGCCGCTTCGAGATATGGTTTGCAGTGCCTCTTCGACCAAACCATTTTTATTCTTAACTGAAATTTTCATAGGAGTAATTATTTCTGGTGACAAAATATGCTTTATAATACCCTATATAGATATAAAAATCTTCATACTTATCCTAATATTCATTCTCTCACTGATTGATCCGTTTGTCGTCTCAGCCTCTCTTGTAATGTGCGTGTCATTATTGGTTCAGGCTACTTTCAGCATGAAAGCATTATTACTACCACACGAGGAATCCTAATAATAGTGGAATACAAACTGTTGTAGATATATTTATAGTATCTACATCGGTAACTTTTGTGACCTATCATGATAAAGATCTGTGACAGCAATGATCTAAAAGATAATTCTCTACAAGTTTTCACAATTAAAAATAAGGACATACTCATAGGGAGAAGGAAGGGAACATTATTTGCTTGTAGCAATTCATGTCCGCACAGGGGAGCCTCCTTGTCTAAGGGACATTTCAAGGGAGACAGTTTAGTGTGTTATATGCATGGATATGAATATAACGTGTTTACAGGCAAACTAGAGAATATGAAATCTTGGAAAATAGAAGAAAGCTGGATGGAACAAACTCCTGAATGGCGAAAATCTGGAGATTTGAAATTATTCGAAGTAGATGAATATGACAACGGCATATTCATAGACCCCTCCCAACTGGACGAGTCTGCCAGAGCATCTTGACATAGCAAGAGGATGGGGATAACGGGTTTCATGATTATCCATCATGAGAACTAATCATTTCATTTGCACGGTCTAAGCCAAAATGAGTCTTTCATCTGCTCTCCATTGAGAAAGATGAATAATTCGGACGCCATACGGGATCTTTAATAATGTTTGAATGGCATGCAATCTAAATCAATCTGAATGGTTGGAATGATTATCTGAAAGTTCATTGACTACATTTTTGATAAACGGATTATCAATTCACGAGCGAAACCTCCTGCCGAAATCACGGTCGGTCAGAATTCTCGCTATATTAGTGTACATAAAAGAGAAGCATGCAACTCTTATCTATAAAACTCTAACCACTTCTCTAATACGAAGATACATTCATACTACCCTATTGAACTGCTGTAGCTATTAAGCTAAGATGGATGCTTATAGAAAGTATTATAATCTATTGATGACCCAACTGGGTGTATTATTGTTCAAAGAACATGATAAAACGAAGGAAGACTACGGTTTTACCATCTCCTTCACCGGCCAGACAGACATATACCGGTGATTTAACCAACAGTTTTCGAATAGTTACTTTGGAAGAGGATATAACACGATGGATAATCTAGAATAGGTATTTAAGTAGATTTGAACTTAGTTGCCTACTTCAAGCTAGACTAATTATCTTACCTGATCATCCCGCGCGTAGCCCTTATAACATCATCTCTATAATTTCCGCTAAATTATTGAGAAAAAGCTATATTTTAGCCTTATTCCATTTCATGCTCAGTGACATAGTATTGTTTCAAGTTACATTTCGATCTACGATATTGAAATTTAAAAGATCATTTTATTAATGTCTTATCGTCTAATAATTTGGCCGTGAGAACCATGAAGAAAAAGATCTATGTAGCAGGTAAGAGCGGTGACTCTTGGTATCAGCTACCAGCTTATACACGGCACCGATACAAGGCCAAGTTAGCAAAAATGTATGGTTCAAAATGTTATCGTAGCCATAGCACTACTTCTACTACTACTTCATCAAAAACCCATCTGCAGTTTGGTTGTGGCAAAGATTTTCCTCTAGGTTTGCTTACGGTGGATCATATCATTCCTATATCTAAAGGAGGACCAGTATTCGACTTGGGTAATATGCAGTTGTTATGCTGGCAATGCCACCGGAAGAAGACGACCGAAAGTGACATGTTAGACGAATAGTTTCCATAGTCATAGCTATGTGATGAAATTCTTTTAATGCGCTAACATTTGTTAGCAAATGATCAATGTTCATTGTGTCCTGTGCTGACTAAAACTTGAAGAAATTATTTGATGGTGAAATCAATAGTATAGGTGGATATATATAATCGTAGAAATCTTAATACGACGTTACTCGGTTATCAACAGCAAATAAGTTGTAGATTGGTGGGGTGGCAGAGCGGCTATGCGTTCGCCTGCAGTATAAAGAGCATCCAGAAAGCGAATTTATAAGGGTTCGAATCCCTTCCCCACCTAAATTAAGTTTCAAGCAATAATCTATTTGTGAATTGAAGTCATTGACTCAATCGATACATGTGAGGGTCTAATGTGAGGGTCTAACAATCGCTGCTTTGAATGGATCATCAAACTAATGATAATAGCTAACTGCATTGACAAAGGCATTTTGGCTATCTCTTCGCAAGATTTTTGTACTCTTTACTCGTGAAAACCCTTCTCACATTCAATTCTGTAATAGAACTTGTCTTTTTCAGAAGGCACAATCAGAGCTTTGCTTCTATCATAGGGATTCTTACCTTAAAAATCCGTCAAGTCAGTCGCTAGATGAAAAGCGGTCTGAGGGAATTTTTGTTATAAAAATTGTGCCTCATATTATATTCCTAAATTGTTTCCGTGTATCAGATACTCATACATCTAAGTTCATTTTCGATGAAACTGCTAGGCCATGATCTTGACTAGATATGAGTAACGTATAGATATCTCTAGAGATGGATAATTCTGGTACTCTTATGAATGATGAGGATATCTCTGAGACCATCGAGAACCTCCGAGTCGAAAATGATGATCCGATAAACAATCTACTAATTGTTCTTAACAAGCTAGTGGACATTGAAAGTAAAAAAGGGCATCAGAATAGCGAAATACAGGAAATCCAAGACGACTTACGTAATGTGGTAGAAATTCTAGATAGGTTGAAGAAGTGACACCTATGGAGTCAGAACGTTTTTTCGTTAGTTTACCATAAACCAAAAAGTAGTTTACCAAGTCTTCACTTAACGGAAGAATTATCAATTCTAATATTTATTTAGTGATCAACTGAAATGCGGAAGGTTGTAATACGAGCTCCGAGAAGAGTCGCAACTTTGTTAGAAGAAAAATTGCGAAATACCTATGAGGTAAGGTTAGAAGAGATCCCAGATAATCCAAAGTCAGTATGCCAAATAATGGCGAAGATAAGTAGAAAGTGGATAACGATCTGTAGCTTTGCTTCAGACGAAAACCTCGTGGACATAGTTACGATGTTCGAAGTTAATTATCATCTGAAGAGGAAAATTTAATGCAAAGGAAATCACGTGTATTTCCAAGGGCCTTTTTATCCCTCAACTGAAAGAGTAATCCAGTATTCTGTATTTTTGATGGCAACCTCAATAATTACCGGGACCATTTCTGTTCGTAATCTCGGCATATCAATGCCAATTGAGCTAGAGATATGTGAGAAAAGTATAATCTAGGTGAATGCGATAGAACACATGAGTAATCCAGTTGGGTAGGTGGGATGAAGATCAATTTCAGGATGATGGTTTTCTGGGCAAAGTTAGAAGAAATTATATAAAAATTGCAAAACTTGGCATAGTAGCAGGCTTTGTGATTGTCGCCCTGGTTGTTTTATCTGTATTTATTCCTCGTGCAGGCGTAAGCGTGGAAATAATAGAACGGGGAGGGATAATAGGATCAATCACCGCAAAAATCAGTAACAATAACCTCGATACTTTGAACAAAGTTATGGTTCAATTCGGAGAGAACGGGGTGGTTCAGCATCTAGGAAATATTGGGCCATTCGCATCTGTGTTTGCATCTCCAAATCCCGATGAGTTAGAATTTGATAGGGTCATTGTGACAGCAAACGACGGGAATGTCAGGGTGATAAAGTATAGAGACCAATAATAGTTTGGCATGAATTTTACCTACTTCGCCGTAACAGATTGTCGGCACAGACTCTAACCAGTCCTAGCGTAGAATATGCATCATAGAGAAAAAGACAACCCTCGATGACTGGAGGTTTAGAATTAAACGGTCGATATCTACAGCCGACTAACTCTCGCTGTGTACCGGTCTATCTTTCAATTTTGCTAGTTTTCTACATCGCAAGGAGGATTTTTCAGAACCGGGATCAATCATCTTATTGCAAGGGATTATTCGAGTGCCCTACCACACTATTGTCTTTCATCAGAATACAACATGCACAATTTTCATTTAGGCAAGTGTTAGATACTTTATGCTTACAGATCGGACATATACACGCCTCGTCAGATTTTATTCGGACTTGATCATTAGGTAAACCATCCTTCACAGGAATACGCTGTTCCTGCCTAGATTTTGTACTCAAGTATAGCCACGTAGTAAATAGGGACGTTCCTATGACTATAGTGACCAGACTTATTAGGGCGGCTCTTAGCGCAAACAGTAAGATTCCGAACAGGATCATTGCAATTCCGATCGCAAATATCCATCTATATGACAATGGCTCGTTTGTGTGTGGTTCGGCTGATCGATCGGATTTTGTAGGAATTGAATCTGAGGCCATTCTGCAGCAATTTACCTCTGTAACGTCATTTCATTGATATGATTCCTTTTTTCAACAGCTAGGTTATTTTCCGGTTCACCTTCTATTTGGATGTCTTTTGACTCGATCACTATCCTTCCAGTTTTAACTTTAGCCGTTTGCCTCAATTGAATCTCTGGAATTTTTTTAACCTTAGAATCACATTCCTTATCATAAGATTCAGATAGCTGCTTGGCAACTGCGATTAGCTCATCGTACCGACTAATTTGTACCTGAGTAAGAAAGTTAAGACTTACACAATGCAAAAATACACACTCACTCATTTCTAGGTTGTTCGATATAAAGTAGTCGGCTCTTATTATTAGAGTTATTGGTGATCGACTAACTTGATTGATTAATGCTTGGATATCATTTTCACATGAATTGAACTATCACCACAATAGTAAGTATGGCGAAGTAGACTTTCAATTTGATTATCCTTATCGAGTAAGTTAAAGATTGTGTAGTAGATTCCCCGCCATGCAAATTGAAGATAGTTTTTTATCTCATGAAAATGATTTGGTTTTAGAAGGGAAATGAATGACGTCTGTCGAATTGCAGTGGTACAGATGAAGTCAGACACAGACAAACACAAGAATTTAGCCCAATCGATGGATTACATCAGAGAATCACGGAGTAAGAAGGCTCAAATCATCTGTTTTCCAGAATTCCAGATGGGATTCTCTCCCTCCATCCAATCACCTAAAGAATTGTCAGATATCGCTGAATCCGCTCATACTGGCAGGTTCGTTACCTCGCTGGCCAGGTGTGCAAAAGAAAATGGGATTGAAATCGTGGCATCGATTTATGAAAAGGCTAGAAGCAAGGAGAATAAGGTTTTTGATTCTGCACTCGCAATTAACAAGAGGGGACTAGTTATGTCTCTCTACAGAAAGATCCATTTGTATGATGCAATGGGCTTCAGAGAATCGGATAAATTTCTGGCGGGAAACACTATAGAGAAGCCTACTCGTTTTTTGTGTGCGAAAGTAGGCCTTATGATCTGCTATGATGTAAGGTTTCCTGAAATGTCTAGAATACTGAGCGTAGAGGGCGCAGATTTTCTGATAGCACCCTCTGCATGGGTTCATGGTATAATGAAGGAAGAACATTGGCAGACCTTTTTGAAGGCTAGAGCAATAGAAAATGGCATTTATATGATTGCGCCTGATCAGATAGGTAACTTGTATAGCGGAAGGAGCATGATTGTGGATCCTTTCGGTACGGTTTTGTTGGATATGGGTAATAAGGAGGGGATGGAAGTTGTGGAAATAGATAAGTCGGTCATAAAAAAAGTGAGAGACAGTCTTCCACTTCTGCGAAACAGAAGAACAGATGTTTATAAGAAAGATCTCTTTGCATTTAGAGGTTACTGATTTTTACTGCTTTTTCTTTCTATTGACTTTAGTGGACAATTAATATTTGCACATAATTCCCAGGGAGATCTCCAATTTCGATTTAGTACTATCTTAATTATCGGCCATCTACATACCACGCAATTTTTCTTGGTTGTTCTCACAATACCCTTCTGCGGAATCGGCGACAGTGCCCTACAATTTTCCTCATAATAACTGGAACATCCAACAAATCGTTTCTTACTCTTTATAGATCTCACTATCATAAGGTTGCCAGTTTGACAAACTGGACAACGACCGATTATCCTTGTATTTGTCTTAGAGCCTTGATTTTCACCTCGCATCGTACTCATACGAATATTTCTTCTCTTGTATTTCAAATCGTCCTTAATCAACGACAGATTCCTTTCCAAGATATCGGAAGCAGATTGTATCACCAAACGACTGTCCATTTGTCCATTTTCAATCTTTCTTAAAGATGCTTCGATTCGTTTCGTAAGATCTACAGAAATGATGTCAGGTACGTAGTTTCGCATAGATTCGATGACCCTAAATCCCAATTCAGTAGGCTTTAGTCCATGCATTATTTCATATTCAACATAGTTGCGTTTGGAAAGTGTTTTGATTATTTCAGCTCGAGTTCCTTTAGTTCCGATCTGCTCGCGCTCCATCCTTTCTAATAAGGTAGCCTGATTGTATCTATATGGTGGTAACGTAAGGTTCTCGTGAAGCACTATATCTTGGTTTTTTAGAACTTCGCCCTCTATTACCTCTGGAATAGGCGATTCTTTGAATTGATAATACGGATGATAATAGGCGTACCATCCCGCCTCTAAAAGGCTTTTTCCATGCGTCTTGAAG
>JBKPHJ010000485.1:0-1131 GCA_046729835.1 Thermoproteota archaeon | reverse complement strand
GTTGTGGGTCATGTTCTCGTAGATTCTCACCTAAGAAAGTGTTATATATCTAATACGATATACTCACTATATGCAAGTGAGGAAACCTTACTCCAGGAGTGACTGGAGTTACTCCGGAGTCACTCCAAGTTCCATTATGATTGGTCCACGTATAGGTGGCTTCAAAGGTGACATTTTTACTAATGAGAAATAAATATCGTTGTCAGGCATGTGGAGAGCCATTTACAAGGCGCTGGAACATGGAACGACACATAAGAAGGTGGCATCCCTCAGGATTTCAACCACAGGCCTTTCCATTTCATAATATGAACGACCAAGTTTCAAAGTTTTCAAATTTCAAGTCCCATAACCCTAATTATTATAATGCCGATCATAATTTTCCATATTCTTCTAACATTTTCCCTCGATCACCATTTCAGGAAGATAGCTCAATATATGAGCAATCTAACTTGTTCGGAACTATCAATGATCCACATGACTCATGGTTACAAAACCTTCGCAGGTGGGTTGAAATCAAGAGACTAATAGAAGATCTTCATTTTAGGCCGATGCAACAGCCTTACCTTTTTCCATACAACGGAGCTATTTCGCAACCCAATATGTACCAACGGTTTCAGCCACCATTTAAAATGGAAGATCTAGAAATAATCGGGTATGAAGGATATGTTTGTAAGGAATGCTTAACCGCTTATCCGCTTGCTATCTACCGTCATAAGTATCAGAAGGACAGAATAATACCTACCACACATGGGTGTAATAATAGAAGAAGATTAGAGATCCAAGGGAGACAACAAGAAGACAATGAGGCATCGATCGTCACAGATCTCAGCATGAACGAATTACCTAAATTGATGTTATGGTCTGTGAGAGAATGGACAAAAGGCAAACCCACATTGGTGGCGGTTGAACTTTCGACTCCCCCTGACAGCAGCCGCGAAATAATAATCTCCATTGAAAAACAGTGGGCAAATCGTGCAATCAGGGATGGACGCACAGTTCTAACCGATGATGAGCTTGCAGATTTTATAAATACAGTGAAGGATTGTACTGGGGCGTATTTTAAGGTACAAGACATTGAAATGTCCAAGAATTCTGGGAAGGTGTTCTATATGTGTATAGGTAGCGGCCATA
>JBKPHJ010000484.1:0-1455 GCA_046729835.1 Thermoproteota archaeon | reverse complement strand
ACAAATGAACAAAAGAGGGATGACAGTTGAGACAGTCCCGATAGGCTCATTGAACTTGGAGTTCGAAGAATATTATAATAATGATATAGGTTCTACTCCTCGCCTTATAACTAATCGTGGATGCATAAAGATAAAAAATAAAGATATAAGCATGATCCAAATCATTCAAAGAAACTAAAAATGGTCCCTATTTACCATTGTTTTTCTATTAATAGCTTTTCTTCCAGCGGATCGAATTTATTATCTCGACCTATTGAGCAATGCTCTGTTTTAGGCTTATAATAAATCACACGGAAGCACTCGAATATGATCGCGTAAGCCCTTTAGGCCCTCCACCAATCAAAACTAAGAAAATAAACCCTTCGAGGTTTTATTGATGTGATCGCTAAAATAAATTGCTTCTTTACAGTAGTGGCCAACCTGCCAGCCAATACTATTCCAGTAGCTGTAATGTCTTGCTGATTATCCACAACCTGCACCAAATATGGCGCATGGTCAATCCCTGGACCGTGCTCATATACTGCAAAATCGCAACCAAACTTAATGCCGGGAGAGACAACATACCCCACATCTCTTAATTTCTTGAATACTAGATATTTGATGTCAAAATCTACATATTGTTTTCTGCAAATTTCTTTCAATTCTTTTAAAATTATTTTTTCCCCATTGACTTTATTTACTGTAAGTAACCTTGATCCAACCAGATAGCACCCTTCAATTAAATCAAGAATAAGAGGAGTATCAAAGTCGATTCCCTTTGGTTTGTAAATCCCAAGGGGTTTCCCATAATAGCCAAGAGAAAAAATCGATCTTGAATCTTCAATATCCCAAATGATTATTCTGCTCTCTACAAGCGTACCCGAATAAGTAACCATTACATACTCAGAGCTAGTATAGTAAGAGAGTCTGATGCGGCCTGACATTTATCTGCCATTCCTTCTATCCCCTCTACTGCGTCCTTAACTAAAAAAAGATCTTTAGTATTTGGAATTTCATTCAGGGCCTTTATTACAACTTTTCTGTAAGAATTGTCAACCTTTCTTTCAATGTTTTGTACTTCTTGTGCAAGTTCAATAGTACTCGAAGGGTTTATGCTAAGTGCACGGGCCATTTCGTTTAATTTGAAAATTGCCTCTACAACCATATTGATGAGTTCACTAATATCCTCATCAAATTTCCCTTTTTTCAACGTGGTTATTTTAATATTTGAAAGTCTAAACGCAATTCCAGTGATATACCCAGCTATGTCATCAATTATGTAGGCAGTTCTTAAAACATCTTCTCTATAAACCATAAGACTTCCAGTATCAGAAATTTCCCTGGTCATCTTTCTCCTAAGATTTTCAACTTCTTCACCGGCGTTCTTCATTCTAACTAGAGATAATTCGGTCTCTTTGTTGACTCCCTTTATGATAGAATCAGTAAGTGATGATAGATCTCTCGCAGCATTTAGAA
>JBKPHJ010000483.1:0-5164 GCA_046729835.1 Thermoproteota archaeon | reverse complement strand
CTTTTAGGATGTATAGCATGATATGTTTACATTTGTGGTGCTTGTGGAAATATTGGCCGGAGCCTGGGAGGAAGAGGGGAGAATGTCCGTGTCATGGTAGTATGTATGATCCGTTAACGGGCATGGCATTTGCAGGACCGGCGTCTCTGCAATCGCCCCCTTCAAATGTTTTGCCTATGCTTGATCTAGAGGTAGACGAGAATGGCGCTGTTTGGATAAAACCGCCGAATTGGAGTCCAAATGGTAATGGAGTGGTGGGATTTGGGCGTTACCTTAAAGAGTGAGAACAGTCTAGTTCAGTTTTGTAAGTGGGTCTACGAAGGAGTAGACAGGACCATATTTATGGGAATGAAATTTACATTCCCTTCAAGATTCGTTAGCCCCCTTGGCTTTTTGGGAATGCTAACTTTTGTAATATTCATAATATTGGGAATAACTGGAGCGCTGCTAATGTTATGGTACGAACCAATTCTTGACAGAGCGTGGGACAGTGTTGATAGAATCAACAGTGCAATCCCGTTCGGATTCCATATGCGTAATATACACTACCATGCGTCTAACGCGATGGTAATGGTGGCTTTACTCCACATGTATTACCAATATTTCAGTGGCCGTTACAAGATCCGCAATGAAATTCTTTGGGTGACAGGAATTATTATAGGCGTTCTCACAATACTGGAGGCCTTTACAGGATATGACATAATATTTAGCGAACGCGCTGAACTCGCTATCTCTATTGCGGCATCGTTAACAAATTCTATCCCTGTTCTGGGTCCTCAAATGAGGGAAGCCTTCTTTGGTGGAGGATTTTCGGACTTTATTCTGAGGTTTTACGCATTCCATGTCTTCTGGCTTCCTATCGCCATGCTTGGACTGATGGTCGTACACTTTCCGAGATTTCTTGTATTTGATGTTCCTATGGTAATGGCATTCACTGGAGCCATTATGATAACTGGAGGAGTCTTCCCTGTAGATATGGGGCTAAAATTCGATCCAAGTGTTCCTCCAGGGATCACCGTTCCTGAATGGTACCTAACAGGATTATACGCATTTTTGAGGACGATGTATGACAAGTTTGTGACGGGTGTATTATGGCCAGGCCTATTCATTTTTGCATTGCTCATAGTACCTTTTGTGGATAGGTACAAGAAATTCTCTTGGAAGGATCGACCAATCATTACTGCGGTTGGAATCACTAGCCTGGCACAGATTATTGTTACGACATATTGGGGATTCTATATAGACCCAGACATTCAGAAATCTCTTCTTGAAAGATTGGTAATTGACCCTATATTCTTTTACATTGTGATGGTCTTGTTAGTCCCACTCTCATTCGGATTTACATATATGATGATCAAACTCGCAAAGAATGCAGAGTTGAAGGCGAAGATGCAGCCAAAGAAGGCGGTAGGAAAGAACCCGATTAATATTCCTGCGAGATGGATTTATATTATCTTCATCGGACTTCTTGTGTTTCAGATATATCTGAATATTTCAGCTTACTACGCGGTTCTAAATGGAATGAACAACTTTTCGTTATTTGTCATAGGCTTGATGATGTTGGTATTTGCAGGGATGTTTCACATTTACAGACATGGTCGAACTATGGAGAAAGCTCCTCCGCCTTTACCACCAAAACCTGCACTAGAACCAAAAGGTCCCTCACCACTACCTCAGCCTGCCCGTACTGCTTACCTAGTTTCATCTGGTGAAAAACCGTTAGCTCCTCCACCAGAGCAGAAAGCTAAGCCTTCTTTGAGTTCAGCATCTCAGAGCTCTCAAGCGCACACAACAAAAAGTGGGAGCCAATTTAGCAGTGGCACTTCTCAAAAAACACAATCCAGTGAACAGACTTTATCTTCCAATGAGAGTGATGCTCCGGCTAAAACACGAAATGGCCGCACTTTATAGACAAACCAGTTGTAAACAAGCTTTATATGTGAAACACCCAGTCATTATAGCCGGCAGATGTAGATGTCTAATAATGTGGCCGGGATCAGCATCATGGCCTTTGTTGTTTCCGTTGCCGTAAGTATAGCTTACTATCAATTTGTCTACATCCCTCAAGCAACGGCCACTCCCGTGGTCCCTGAAGAGGTTCTAAAACCGGCAGAGTCTGTCGAAATTTCTATAGCGGTAGGATCATCACAGCCTTCGCAGACAGAAAACTTTGTGCCGAAGGAAGTAGATGGTGCACTGGGTCTTTCTAACAAGTTTGTCTGGACAAATAAAGATTCAGTACCACATTCAGTAACCACTGACACAGGTTATGTAGACCCTATAAATGGCGAATTCAACAGTATGAATTCTATCGGCCTTATTCCATCCAATGAAAAGTATGAATTCACCTTTACCGAGGCCGGAGAATATCCATACCATTGCGAACCACATCCGTGGATGACAGGGAAAGTTACGGTATCAGAAGGAAGATTCTGATGCTTATAACGGTCCAGAATTAACCGGACAATGCAAATGAATTGAGAAAATTCATGTGACTAATGCTGCATCAAGCTTCAAGTTTGATATATGCTGTATCACTAGCTATTTCTTTATGCTCTTGGATTATAGATACTCTGAACTTGCCTTTAGAGAATGGATTGGTTGGGACATGATTAGTCCTTGCTACGAAAACAAGCTCTTTCAGGCCTGAAATTTCTTTCTTAAGAATAGGCATTCTTGCATAGGGGTAATTTATCTTCTTTCCGTTGAGCTCTACATATTCAAATGTATCATTGGAATCCTCTACCTGCGAATTTATGACGACGGTATCAAACCTGAATTCGTATGACAATTTAATGATTCCGCGAACATCGCTTCCTCTGGGAACCTGATCCTCTAGTAATGCGATCGACACTGGTCTGTTCCCAGTAGTCATATATCATAATGTCTATTGTGACTTCGGATATTAAGGTTATACTTTAGAGAAAGCAGCAGGAAATTAGGCTCCTAATCAAGTACAAGATATTAAATTAGGGCTCGTGAATCATGAGCATGTAAAATCGGTTGTGAAGGAGAACATTTCTATGAATCTGATTTGTCTCGACGAGTATGCTATCCGCTATTTAGCGGGTAATCAATTCCATTCTAGAAGCGACCGAATCGTGGTTTTATTACACGGAATTGGCGCATCTGCCGATAGATGGACAGCGGTATTTCCAAGACTATGTGAAAACTTCGAAGTGATAATTCCGGATATCGTAGGTTTTGGATACAGCGACAAACCGACAGTAGAGTATACAATGGATTTTTTTGTCGAGTTTCTCGATAAATTTATGAAAGCCTTAAGTATAGAGCGGGCTAGTTTCATTGGATCCTCTTTCGGCGGCTTTCTTGCCACAGAATATGCACTGAAATATCCAGACAAGGTAAGGAAATTGGTCCTTGTTTCTCCAGCGGGAACGATGCGAGCATCGACTCAAACCCTTGACGAGTATATTATGGCCGCACTATATCCAACTTACGAAAACGTTTCGAAGGCCTTTTCTAACATGACTTTTAGCTCGGATATCGTGCCAGATTCCACTATCCGCGATTTTATCAACAGAATGAGACTTCCGAATGCAAAATATGCCTTCATGTCTACTTTACTAGGAATAAGAGATTCTCCCAAGCTTAAGGGGCGGTTGTCTAAAATAAATCATCCTACATTGTTCATTTGGGGAGAACATGATCATATGATCCCCCTGGAATATTCAGCCGAATACGCGGAGGTCTTGGATAGTACTACTACCGTGATGAAGGGTTGTGGTCATACTCCCTACGTTGAAAAACCTGAAGAATTTACGAGAATTGTTTTAGATTTTTTGGAATCAAATTTGACTTAGAATGCTCCAATGATAATATTAAATAAATGTAGTGAACTGACTCATATCAATGACTGAGAATAATGATGATTCTTTCAATGCATTAAAAAGAGCAGTTGAACAGGGAAATGAGGCTCAAAGAGATTTTATGAAAAAGTTGTCCTCCGCGCAGCAGGATGCAATGCTTAATTATATTTCAACTATGCAAAACGCTTTGCATTTTAATGCTATGTTTAAGACTACAGTTCAGAGCGGAGGTAGGATCTCGATTCCAGAGGCTGAACGCGATGCATTGAATATTGAGGAAGGTGATTTGGTCCAGGTGATTATAATACCTATACAGAGAAGAAGAAAAAGTACAGGGTAACTTGTTCAAATTATGCCGTTATTTGTTAAACGAATTCAATAACACCCAATGCGATAACGCTTTTTGTCCTTTCCAGGTTCGACTAACTCATCGACAGCAGACATGCTGACTTAAGTTGAAAAATTCTTGTGAATGTGGCTAGCTTTTCATTTTACGCAGTGTCACTTCTAGCCTATCTTGCAAATCCATCACAGATTTACGAAGTTCGTGAAGATCCCTTGATATCATATCAAGTTCCTTTCTAGTGGGCAAATTTAGTAGGCCGAGCGTCTTTTGGGATGACTCTTGGAGTTGACGTAATATGTCCATCTGCTTGTCTAGCAAGTCTCGATAGGTGTGAGCAAATTCGTGGGAGTTGAATAACTGTGTAAATTCTTCTTCGAAACTATCTATCATTATCTTCCTATAGTCGTCTAAATCTTTTTTGGTCTTGATGTCTACCAATGAAGACGATGTCTTCTCGTTTATTTTTACAATTGCAGTAATGTAGGCCTGGTTAACCTGCTTCCAATACTGGCCGAGTATTATTTGGGATTTCAATATTGTATCTGCTAAGTCGGAAAGCCGAGCGATTTCATCCTTAACGTTGCCAAAATAAGAATATAGAGGCCCTATCGTCGGCAGCTTCATAATCTCGTCCCAAATGCCGAGCAGGCTTCTTGTTAGCTCGTTCCCATCCTCCAAACCGTATCGCTCCTTGTTTTCGATTACTTCATCAGAGGTCATATATGATCATACCATTGTTATACCCGAATTTGTAGATATTGATAACAAAACGCACGACATCTTAATGTTTACTGTGTGCCATGCGTTAAAGTTAATGATTGAAGAACCTAGTTCAAAAATTATTTGACTATAAATCGGCATTTTAGTTGGTTGATTTCAATGCTATAGTTGCTAAAAACTAAGAATTTTATAAAGGATGGAACCTTCAAAAAGAGGTAGCGGAATAATACCTGCACGAATCCGGTTGATAGTTCGCATACCTCGGGCT
>JBKPHJ010000482.1:0-1237 GCA_046729835.1 Thermoproteota archaeon | reverse complement strand
TTTGATACCACTGAAGGTCTATCGAAACATATGGACAGATTTCATAATGACTTTGATGCAGGAGTTCTTGAAGGAGACGTAAGATCTATTTTCGAATGATTGTAATTGAATTATTCGTATATTACCAGTATTCGCAGCTAATATCTAATTTTAGTACATCGTACAGATTTAGAGAATAGTCTACAAATAGTTGGACTGCGGTTCTAACGATAACTGGCTTGAGGTATTAGGGAAAAGAACAAGTATTTTAGAGCATATAAGTTTGACAAGTAGCAAATATATCATGATAGCTGCGAATCCCTTAGGCGACGAAATAATAGACCGAAAAATGAAAGATATAGTTTAGAATACATTCTCGAAATGTGGATAACTTCGTTTTAGAATTGTTACTAATACTGCGGAGAGTGAAAAGGTTTTGAAGATTGATACTACGATTCATAGGGTTTGATTATGGGAGTCAATGTTTAGAAATCAACCTATTCATTTTTTAAGAATATCAAAATAATTTAGTATAATTTGGTAACGGCAGAGAGCAACTGGTACCTTTCAAACTATTCTGATTTCATCCGGAGTAAATATTCCAATCTTATGTTTTGCAGAATCGCGGACCGAAGAGATAAAATCACATCCACAAATATTTTATAAATATAGGATAAACTTATAAAATATTATCCCTATTGGCTAATTAAAGAGTATTTTATCACTATACTTCTGATGAATCGAGAAGACATAATAATAACCTAGTATATTTTAAGATCGCGAAAATATATGCCTAAACGACAGATCTGTTTAGGGTGGGTAGGACGAAGGAAGAATGGGGCCGATAACAAAGGAACTGATAGAAATTTTTCTTTTGAAGAAATTTGTCCACAGTGGACCCTTGCTATACATCAAGGATATGCAACAAATCATGATCTCGATATCCAAGATGCTAAGCACTGTATTGTTGGTGAAGCTCACGGCTTTCGAAATAGATCTCTCATATGCTCAAAATGCTGGGAGTATTCTCAGGGTTTCACTTTATGCTTACACGGGAACAAGATGCACAGATATATTATTACTGATTTACAGAAATTCGAGGAATTAAAGTCAAATTTTGTGGATCATTTTAATGAAAGGCATATCTGCAAGCGATATTACCAAAAGAAAATTGTAGAACAGTTGTTGCGTGGAAACATTCTATTACACTGCAAATTACAGGGGATAGGGTTTTTCTGTTCCTCCATGATATATGGTC
>JBKPHJ010000481.1:0-1806 GCA_046729835.1 Thermoproteota archaeon | reverse complement strand
GACGATTGCTCTGCGATCGTGCTCAGTGGCTGAATTTCACCAAGACACGATGGACGCCTTAGAATCTCTTAAGATGCCTGTGGCTATCTGGACATTACCGGTAGAAGTGCCAGATCGCACCTATATAAAGTCCCATTCTTGAACGGAATAAATCATTATTAATCGCTGGCTATATTAGCACAGTTCACACTCAAGCAGTCGTTACGAATGGATAGAATGTTATTAACTCGTAGTTTTTTATCTATTAGACTCTGGTTTGGGCGCTACTTCTTTGTTTATGAAATTCTCAAAATCAGGATTGAACCATCTTTCAGACTTGATTAGTTTCCATTGTTCACTCAAAATTCTGTATCTAAAGCAGATTCTCATCCATTGAACCCATCATATCCATTCATCTTCATTGAGCACTCTTCTTTGGCGCATTGAATATGCATGAGAAGAGATAAACAAGATATAGTACGCAAATGCTAACTCTTCTGACGGCTTTTCAGGTTTATACATGACTTTTTGCAGCGATGGTTTTTCAATTATAATTTCTGCCGTCTTGCAAACCTTTTTATCCAAGTCACCAAGTTTTGTTTGGATGTTTACTGAGAGACTCTGCATTTGCTATCTTGAAAAGTATAATATAACAAATAGAGTAGCAATAATTCCTATTGTTTCACCTATTTGGAATATGCTATCTAGAACTAACTCAGCCATGACATGTGTGTCCTCAGTTTTTGGATATCTGCATTTAGAAATATTGTTACGAATTATTCTTAGTTGGAATAACAGCAAAGAATAATTTTGCATTAATTGGTAGAAAGGCTCTCTTCGTGTGTTATAAGTAATAGTAAATGTGCAATATTCCACTCTCTTTTATCAGATAATGTTAGTCTCTAGTGATGAAGCTGTTGCAAGGATGTGTTAGTAAAAGAATATTCAAGGTCCACTTAAAATTCGAGACTGTCATACTCAATCATGGAGGTATATTAAAAAATACATTTCCCGCAATGAGTTTGGATAATGGGATTAGGTGACATATTTTCAGATTAAACCTTGTTCAAACTATATAGATCTACCATAATGCTGCATTCCACTTTATTAATAACTGTGTGAATGGAAACCTAATGCGTCGAAACTACGGAATTTACAAAACAGGATCAAAACAGACAGAGAACTTCACAGTTTGCGTATGAGCACAAAGGGGTGTTACCAGTTTAGTAGAGTTAATAATAGAGGATAGGCTCAGCCAGCTAAATAATGTAATATGGTCCAGCACGTGCGAATAAGTGCCGGCTATCAGTTCTATCCCCGTCTCATGCTAGAGCGGTGTAATTCAATATTAGACAAATTATATGAAGACTCTGTATAGGGTCTATGGAATGCCTTTACAAAGAACTTATCAGCAATGACTACCCATAATATGTCCAAGATACTTACGATCGTTATACAGGTACTCCAATGGTCATAACCTTTGAAGACTAAGTCAAGAATCATGCACAATTCAGATATTTGAGATATTAGATGGGGATGAGGATAATGATAATTCCAGTGCTGCTATATGTGTGAAGATACAAACCTGATGGCATCATTCATATGAAGTGGCGTAAGGGAGGTCACACCAGCTTAAGTCTAAGACGCTGAAAACAAAAATAAAGAGTACGCCTGACTAAGCCAGTACTGGTCAGGAAACATATGAGAAAATGATTCTTGCAAAGTAACGTCTATTCCTTGAGTCGGACGAGGTCTCCGCGACGAATTATTCCACCTGAATGCACTGATGCATATACTCCTACATTTACGTGATTGTATTTTGCGATA
>JBKPHJ010000480.1:0-1014 GCA_046729835.1 Thermoproteota archaeon | reverse complement strand
TAATAAAGATAATATACCTCATACCTCAACAGCAGATGATAACTCATTTGATAGAGACCTTATAAAGCCCTAAATGAAAATGACAACCTTTATCAAATCGAGATAGACGCACTGCAAAAGAACCCTGAGAGGTTTGAAGAATCAGTTTGAATATTGCATATTTTGAAGTTTCATTAATAATATGTCTAATGACTTGGAAGCAGCCGTTGACATTGGGGGGGCAGCTTGGCTGTGCTCCTCCTCTTACTCCTGCTGTTGTATTAGAGGCTGTTGTATTGCCAGGTACCGTTTGATTCGATGGATGTATTGGCGCTACAAACCCAAGTCGATTACGATCTCACAATTATGAAGGATGACAAACAAGTTTTTCAGTTATCATCAGTAGCAGGACATCCAAACCAACCGCTGCATACTGCTGAAGGTGTGGTTACCATACCTTATACCTTTCAACAAGAAGGACCTTACGTTATTAACATTACGGTATATGGATTTCTCTTCAATCCGATAAGACCTGAAACTGCGCAATTCACGATAAGTGTAAATTAGTTGGCGTTATTATACCGATCTTGTCTACATGCTTGTAGTACGTCTCTTACCAGTATGTGATTTTCTTCGTCGACATATCCTTTGTTAACAGCAAGAGCAGTTATCTGCCCTGACTATGGGTTTACATTGACTTATGCTCAACTTGTCAATTATCATCGTTATCAGAGGACATCTCTCAGATCTATTTCGTGATCTTGTTCCTGTGCGATAATATCCCTTAATGCTTCCGAAAGTGCAAATTCGCCAGAGCGTTCCGCTTGACGGAATCTCTCTCTGTAGTGCTTGATGGTTACTTGTTCTTGCTTCAAGTCAATCTCGAGCATCCTCTTTGAATCCTGGGAATATTCGGCGTCTTTAACCTTCACGGTCGGATCCCCGCCCAGATAGTCGATCTGTCTAGCCACTTCAAGCGGGTGCGCCAGTTCCTCAGAAGCATGCAGTTTCAACTGTTCTGCGATACCTCAATAC
>JBKPHJ010000479.1:0-3357 GCA_046729835.1 Thermoproteota archaeon | reverse complement strand
GTCTACCAGCGTGTTAAGTGCTCCGCAAATCTCGCACTTTCTATCAGTCATCACGATATTCACTTCGTATTAGTCCGCTTGTTTTATCCCATTCTTGTCTTGCCGTCAATGTCTAGTAGATTCTGCTGGTAATCATCCAATATATAATTAAATAGAATGTAGAATATATAATAAAATAGAATGTATAGATGTCAAAACAACTGAGACATCGATCCAGAGCCGAAATAATCTCATCTATTCTTCGGGTTACTAATGGAAATAGAGCAACAACAGCTGAGATTCAATTCAAGACACATCTCACATCATACGCCATCTTAAAAAAATACTTGAACCAATTGCTTCAAAATGCTCTCATTGAATACACAGAAAGTGAACGAACATTTAAGACAACTCCAAAAGGCATGCAAGCTCTACAGGCATATAATGAGATGGACGAATTATTTATTACGAAGTCCAAGAACGATATAATAGAGTTGTCATGGATTTAAAATCCAAACCAATAAAATAATCATTTAACATTTTAGAAGCGCAACCATATTTCATTGTTATGTCGTTGAGCTGTATATGGGCGAAAATTCGTAGATATCACTTGCTAAGAACGAAGTATGTACACTCTCTTTTATTTTGATTTTCATACAACTAGTTATTTCTTCCGGATTTATGGCATGATACTCGAACATATGCCTAATTGTCTTATCCACGATGTTCTCTTCGCTGCTTCCGAAAATGACGCAATTACAGTCTAATCCAACATCTGCGCATCTGAGAATGAACGATTCATCAGTCGATATCGGTATCAGTTCGGTACGCGAATTACAAATACGACAGTTATGAACGGGTGATGATGATGTAGACAAAGATTCTAAATCATCAATTCCGAAGTAAGATGCACACCAATAACATGAATTGCAAACCACAAAATAGACTTGGTTGGTACGTTGTAGAATCTTATCATTTACTTTAATATTAGCAGAGAGCTTGGTTTTTTGGAGCAGATCATATACTATATTAAGTCTAACCATCTCCATAACAGTTCCAAAATTCTATTGCTTTCTCTTCTTCTCTCTTAGGCATATCCGTACCCGATTAGCGTACTATTTAACAATTGTGCATATTATTGATGTCATGGATCAAATCAAGGAGAACAAACAGAACCAGAATCACCACCACTCGAAGAAGAAGCACCACAACTGCCAGAACCGGAACCGAAGCCAGTAGATCCATGTATAGAAGATCCGAATGCTCCCGGATGTGAAACAGTACCAGAACCAGTCGATCCATGTCTAACAAACCCAAGTGCCCCAGAATGTAATCTGCCAGACCCATGCGAAGCAAATCCAGATCTACCAGAATGTCAACCAGATCCGTGTGTTTTGAATCCAGATCTACCAGAATGTCAACCAGTTCCATGCATCTTAGATCCATCAGATCCCACATGTGTACCATGTCCACCAAATGATCCGAAGTGTGGTGTACCATGTCAAGACGGTAGAATGCCAGTGAATGGAGAATGTCCGCCACCACCAATAAAATGTGGGAAAGGAACTCACTTAGAAAATGGAATATGTGTAAGAGATAAAGATAATGGTGGTTCTAGCCGCAGTTCAAGTTCATCATCAAGTAGTGCAACTGTAAACGCAAATGCAGCCGAAGTATCCAGTTGTAAGCTTGACGGCAGCGCAGATGGAATACAACAGAAGTTTGATATAGCAAAATATCGAGCATGTGGACTTTATTTGAACGGCCAGATAGCATACTCTAATGGCTTCTTGGGGGGTTGTACCCAAGTCGGTAATACACAGCAAATCTGTCAAGCATTAGTAGATAGTAGTATTATAAATACGAGAACACAAGCGACACAGCTACCGACGCAAACAACAACACAACCGCTTCAGACGCCTCAGACACAGACGCAGTCAGCAACACCACCGACACAGACACAACCAACACAGGCAATACAACCGACACAGTAGATGGATATTACATAAGACCCATTAATAAGACAACAGACAGAGCTGCTCCAACAATGATCATATAATCAGAAACATGGGTAAATTCAACATATAGAAAATAGACTGCGAAAGCTCCCAAAGTGTCAAAACGATCTTAAATTGATTATATTGTGCGGGCCCGCGAAGTATCTTACGATTTATTAGATCGATAAATTGATATTCCAAATTATCGATCACGACAAATTAGCATCATAACTTCATGATGGTGTTGGAGATACTAACGCCATCTTCACGTCATACTGTTGATACAAAGATTAAACATCGTTCTGCAATATCTGTTGACCACTTTGATACATTCAAATAGATTGAACCAGTATGATGTCGATAACTTAATTAAAGAATACTTCATCTCATCATTGAGTTGATTATGTCTGTCATAATTAGAGTCATCCATGATTAATTGGGAATACTCTGGCTTTACCATTAATCTTTGTGTATCTTCTACGTATACAGCATCAACATTCCGACAATAAGTATGAATTCTTTCAACAGTATTCATTGAACAAGATGAACATGTAAAGCATACCACATCATTGCAGACGTCGCAATACGAATGGGGTATGAGAGTTGCTCCACATCTGACACAGAGTGTGGAACCCATAACTGGATATCGGTTGTTAGACCTTTTATGTTTTCAGTAACTATATTCTCTAAGCGCAGTGTTACCCGTGGCTGACGGTACTATGTAGATGGAGATATTCTTTATCAATGTCAGAACCGATGTAATGAAAGCAAAAGGCGAGCGACCATGAAGAAAGCCGATCGATATTACAGCATGGTCGCCCCACCAATGGAATTTTAGGCATGTATGCCATGTATCAAGTAATCTACGTTTTTTGTCACATTAGATCATATAGTGTATGAGTGTCGAGTAGAGATAGCATTCCGAAACAAGGCGGCAATCATTAATAGTAGTAGTACGGTAGTAAGCAGGTTGAAGAATATTTGGCCGCCCACCGCCATTGGATGATTTGGTGTCTACTATCTGTGGCTTATTACATGCAGCACGTACTTTATGTCTTTTATCATATTAGATTACATAGCGTATTGTGTCATTACTATATAAAAAAGAAGTCGGCTTTGCTTACGCCTAGCCGAAACTGCTTAACTTAGCAGACGTAGCGTCTAAATAGTTTATTGGTTATAATACAATCAATGAGTCAACAACTATTAATGCAAGAAATGAGTGTTTCTCAAATTTTGCGAACATACGGAAAACAGTTTATACAGATCAGAGAGAAATATTCTGATGGGCTTAACGGCAGATGTGCTATCGGTGTCATTATGTCATATTATGGTTGGGATGGTAAACACAAATCTGATGCAGCAAGAAGATGCGCATTCC
>JBKPHJ010000478.1:0-31432 GCA_046729835.1 Thermoproteota archaeon | reverse complement strand
TACTTTCATTCCAAGTACATCTTTATAAAAGGTAATCAATTTCTGTAAATCAGAGGCTAATAGAATAACCATACCTATCTTTCTAAACATAGTAGATACAGCAGGTAATGTTTTCATACAACTTAAAAAGTTTTTTGTGTTGAATTAACTTAACTGCTAATGGAAAAATCAAGATATTTTTGATTACCCAAAAATATAGAATGTCGAGATATTTAATTTGATTCAATTTAATCTATAATATCTAATATTTATCGTATGTCTTATTTCTTTTGGATATTATTATGCATTTGTTTTGCCATACGCAATTTCGTACTGTTGATACATCATTTCTTTCGTATTTTCAGCTAAATCCTTAAGCTCTGTTTTATTAAGCTCTGTTTTATTATCGTTATTATCATTATCTAGCTCGTCAGATCTTTTCGCATCTGCCATACCTAGTGATTGTAGCTCATTTATCCACCAACCATAGCTTTCTGCAATCCAGAGCTGTCTCATTCTTATGTTTTATGCTTGCAAATTTTCTAGTTCGGGTATGAAGGAAATTAAAATCTTTACTTGATATTATAGAGACAGGTATAAGCTGAGAAATCCTTATCAATGCTGCTTCTATCTCATGTGGTCTTTTCTCATCACCATTTTCAAACGAGCTTTAACATGTGATATAGGACACAATGTTCCATCATAATCAGATAACAGACCACATACTTTGCGAGTCAGAGTCGCAGGTATTCAGTCTTTATTTAATATTGATTATGGCGGCAGGAACAAGAATATCGTTATTAGAAACACACATAAGAATGAATCATCCTATATTTAGTACGTTCAGATTATGAATCAATCACGCAGTCAGAAGCACTACTGAAATTACGCTTATTTAAAACACTTTAAAGTTGATTCGAATATTCATATTGGGAAGTTGCCATTCGAGGTAACAGGGCCTAATGATATTCCCCTGGCAATGCTCTCTCCCACACTCGCATGTTTGGCTACTAATTAGCTACTTTAATATTCCACTTGGCAACATCATGCTCAACAGGTTGGTTGGCTTGAAGCGGTTGTCGTATCACTTCTAATTCTATAGTACGATCTCCAACTGGCAAGGGTTTGAAGAATAGATAATAATTTTCAGCCATTGATGTATTGTTTCCACCAACAATAGGTTCTCGCCACTCGAAAGCATTATCAGGAGGAACGATGAAATTGAATGGCTGAGAAGTAGTCTGACGAGTGATATTAGATGAAACATTCTTGCCATCAACCTTGACCTGCATCAGTTTTATCACTTTGTTGGCATCCTGTGCGCAACTTAGAAGATCAGCAGGAGACTTCATATCCGGTAATTCGCCTCCATGGGGTTTTGATCCTGTAGAACATTCACCAGCATACACAGTCAGGTATAGTAGTTGACTGAATGACATTTCACATTTTTGATTTCTTGCATTTGCATTTTTGTTGGCCTTTATTTGGAGCTAGACTCGAATTAGCCATCTATGGCGCGACGGCTTCAATTCCTTTCAGTGTAATTGAGATCAACTGAAAATCAATATTGGTGGGTTTGTATCCTCTCGACCTAACATAATCTTTCAATTCCAGATATCCCAAGCAATCTAGAACGGCCTTGCAATCCTCTATGATGATATTGATATTCCCTATACTACTCTCAATCTAGTTTTTCTCTAATCACATCTAGCGTAAATTCTGTGCAATGCTTAGAATGTATCCATCATATACTGCGTTTTCACTTTTCACATCTTCGATAAATCATGTAATGCACCTCTTTCTCCTTCTTCTGTTAAGTTTGGGTTGTTACCAAAAGAGGTTTAGATCAAGAGGACCTTTTCATCCGGCCTCTGTGTTCATTCTAGTAAATTACCCCAGAAGACCTAAATCGTTAGTCATGGTGTAGTCTGATTTTGTTGTTGATGCTCCGATTGTTGTTGTTGTTGCCGTACCGGCCCTGGTAACTGGAAGAAAGGAAGGCCCCCACCGCTTCCAAGGGAATATGGCATCTGTCCGTTCCACTTGTTGATCGATTGCCATTGTAGATATTGGGGGTTCTGACGTAGTTGCTGCGTAATAACCTTGATAGCCTGTGATTCTCCATTAGCTTTTGCAACGTTTGCCTTCGCTTGTGCTTCAGCTTGTACGACTGTTTGGTTTGCTATAACTTGTATGGCTCTCAGATTGTTTTGTTCTGTGAGGTACTTTTGAAATGCTACCACTTTGGATTCAACCTGATTAGAAAATGCTTCAGAGAATTTAAAATCAGTAATAAATATTGTCTCTACCACTATGTCTTTAGCTGACAAAGAGTTTCTTATCGTATTTGCTATGACATCCTTAACAATGGCTCTTTTTGTGATCAACTCTTCAGCGTTGTACTTAGCTACGCTTGCTTTAACTGATTCTTGTATTGTTGGTGCTATTACTCTATCTGCATAGTCTGGGCCCAACTGTTGGTAAACCTTATTTACATCAGCAGGATTCAGATGGTAATTTAATGCTATCACGGTTTGTACTTGTTGTAAATCATTAGATGCAGCGGTTGCTTCAGCTTGATATTTGAGTGTACGTACTTCTAATGGTATAACCTGTTCCGCAAATGGTATCACGAAATGTACACCTTCGCCAAGTACTCTGTTCTCAACTGCGCCTAAGTATAGAACAACTCCTCTATGTCCTGCCTGCACTATGACTACTGATTCAGTCATTACAAATATAATAATAATAAAGGTCACCATAGCCGCTATAATTACCAATTTCTTAGAACTTGGGACTAAACCTCCTATACGTTCAAGAGGTTCTCCTTCAGGCGTCTTATTATCTAATTTTTTGAAAGGATTTCTCATAGCTTAGTAATCTTCTTTAGTTAATCACGTGATTCAAACGTAAGATGCATCTTTCTCATAGACATACCATACATTTCTTAATTCCTTATTACCAAATGTAACGTGGCTTATTATCATCATAGACAATGATATTCTTGAATCGAGAGTAAATGATCTAATCGTAGAGCTTTCCTTCTTTTGTAACTATATGAGCATGCTCAAGGTAAAGTCTTGTAGTAGTATGGCTGAAAAACGAAAGAAGACTTAGTATCATATGTATTGCTTTATAAATCATCATAATTAACTTTCGATTAACAAAGTTAATCCAAATAATCTCTCTCTACTGTTCTTGTGATTGAATCTTAATAAGTTAACTGATACCATTTCATTATGCTAGAATCTGTCAATTCGTGCTCATTTCCATAGTTTTATGATAAGATTACAATCAGTCAGAGATCGGTTATACGCTCTATTTTAAAAATGCGATGTTTTCTAGATCCATTTTGGATGCAATGCCTTTCTTCTTTATATCTTATCTAAAACCATGTTCTTACTACCTTTAGTCATATGACCCTTAATTGCATCTTTCAATGTTTGTGTGACAATTGGAAGAATTCTAGGATCATTTACCTTCGGAATTATATAATCCTCTTTCAAATGAGGTCCCTCAACTAAAGAAGCAATAGCATATGAAGCAGCTACTAACATGTCTTCATCCAAACCTCCCCTGTAAAGTTTCGTGAATATGCAAAGAAAGCATATGGGATACATTTTGCAGGACGTCCGCCTCCCCTCAATGAACTGAAAATTGATTGGCGGGAGTAGAGCAACGGGGAAATCCATTTCTCGATATTTTCACAAGCCGGAACTAATTCTGTAAGATCAAATTAACTTTCTTATGCTGCATTAAATGTATCAAGACAAAACCTACAGCATATTCTGGTTAGTAATAGGCTCAGTTTAGTTATTATGGAGTGCAAGTTCTTATACGCATAACAACTACATATAATGATGAGTAACAATCCGAAATTCATAGTTGCTGCAAATACGATGATTGCAGTATTGCCAAGAAATACAATCAACGAAATCTTTGTAGGTGTGAAACAATAGAATGGAAAGAATATTTTCAATGTTAAGGTCATTTATTGATACTAGTGGAAAGGAAAAATTCTGTGTAACCTGTGGTAACAAGGCTACTCAGGAAGCATTATTCACTGTAGGTGATGGAGCTATACTGATAGAAAAATACTGTGACACATGTGCAGAAAAGGGAATAAAGTAACAGCTTCTAAAAGATCATTTATCAGAGATCAAGCAGATCAAACAAGCAGATGACATACTTGGGAAGAATGAAAGGCTAAGAGAAAGATATTTGGGACAAGACAAGGAGTTAAGCCACTGAATATTGATCCTAAGAACGGTTCAAGTGAATTTGCTAGTTCGGCAATATGTTTGGAGTCAGTACCGCCATTCACTATATGTTTCGAAAGCTCCGCGACTAACTTGTCATGCTGGATTTTACGTTCCACGATCTGTTGCAAGAGATATCTCATGAATTTTCGCGCTCGAATCTAGGGATTCATCCATGCTTTAATTACATGATAATGTGATCCGTCTGACAGATAACACTTTAACCTACACGGAAAATGAGCTTAAACATCGGATCGATGAAAGCTTACATCATAGACAATTTCTATAATGAAGTCGTAGATGTAGAAAAGAAAATGCGACTTCAATTTACTATAAAGACTTATCCACTCAAACTGTATATATTCAACATACACAGTAACAAATCTTCTGTAGTCTTCTTAAAAAAGTTAGAGAAGATGTATTCTCTATGAGAGAAAAAATTAGAATTCTTGTTTCCATGTATGATTCCGACTACTATGTAGTGGTCGGTGTAGCATGGAGACCAAAGCGTCACAAAATTGGGCAGCGAATATCAAAGAATTATCAACGTGGTGATATAGCTAGGTTGTCTAGCCATGAAAGGGTAGAGACTTTTTCCTGTTTCTTACATAATCAAAAACATATGTTGAAAAACCTCCTAGAAATCCAGATGCCAAGATAGCAAGAGGTACTCCATAAGTGTTCCAGAATTCCTTGATCATTTCAGATGTGGACGGAGGCTCTACGATGGAAAAGGTCAAGTTCACAAATCTAGTGACAAAGCTCTCTGTAGGAACAGAAACATTCATTCCAGGAAGATCAATAAATTTTGATGGAAAAAGTGATCCGGTCGAAATATTCACCAACATGGGTACTGTATGTAGCCCTACATTTGCGTCGTTGAGAGCTCTTATCATAAAGGATGCAGGCTCAACTCCAGACAGAGTTTGATTCACGGTTCCTAGATCTGTTTCATCAATTTCAATTTCTGAAAAATCTTCTGGTGGCACGAATGAAACCGAGTTAGGAACGGTACCCGAACTCGATAGAAGCTGCAACCCAATCTCATGCTGTTCACCCTTCACTAATTCTATAGGTGAAGGTGTCGTTGAAAAAGAATATGTTGGTGGAGGAATATCAATCCAGCTGCTGAGGTCTATAACAATTTTGGATATGTTACTATTCGTCCCATTTTGAGGAGGAGAAGGACCGGACTGTAAATCGCTGTTTCCATAAATCACTAGAGCATAATACAAGACCTTGAAGTGAGCTGGGGAGGTTATTGACTTTAGCTCCAGAGGGATTAATACGTACGTTTGGTTCTCGCCGAAAAAACTAGTAAAATTGCTCTTCAAATCCAATACCCGAGAGTGTTCTCGAGAAGAATATTCGACGAGGAGGCTATTCCAGGTTTCTGTTCTCGAATTCCATTGAATCTCTCTCTGAAAATCTACACCATATTTCCCGGTTTCTTCATTGTTATCAGAATCTACCAAGACTCCGTATACGACGGTATCAGCTCCATAGAGCGAAGGGTCAACCTTCACGTCTCCTCGGAGCCAAAGAGTTGCATTAAGGACCTTCCCGTCTGTGTTAAAGTATGTTATCGTTTGTATATCTGTGGAGTTGTCAAGTGTATTATTGTAACCAGGATTAGTCTCTAGATACATTGAAGACGGAGTTGGAGCCGATTGGTTTCTGAACACTTGGAATTCGTCATATGCTCCAGTATTTACCTCCTGTCTTGAAAAGAGTGAAGTAGATGAAGGAGATAATGAAGATGAAGTCGAAGATAATGAAGATGGTGATGACGATAAATCCGAGGGCTCCTGAGCATATGTCATCACGCTATACACAAGGGTCTCCGTGTATTTGCAGTTATAGATAGGAATAGCAATTGCCCAGACAATAATTCCTAGCACTAATACGACACCTTTGCTTCTCATAATCTCTAAACACCCATCATCAGCAATAAGGTCCTGCTGGGGGGGGATATAAGATTATAATATCCATTCCCTCGGTCGACAAGGTGTGAATCAAAAAAAGATTGAAGTTATCAAGAGATACGAAATAGCGATAAGTGTGATAGATTAAGGTATTGCCAGTTCTTGAATTATTTAGACGAGAGGTTGTATCTCCCAGAGTTTCTTTGCAAATGGGAAAAGAGGTGACAAGTACGGACCTGGATTCTTAAGTCTTCTCGGTCGCAAAATATTGTAACTTTTTTAATCAATAATGTACGTTATACGATTGGCTATTGTGGATATTCCGACCAGAATAGCCATGACCGACGGCAGAGAGATTTCCCTGCTTATCAAATCTTTATTTAAATAAAATATGATTTGTTGCTGCGATCAACCCCCACAATTAGTCCCATAATGCGATGTTATTCGTTATATGATAAGAACACAGACTTGGGCTCTGTCAAGTCTTGGTTGTATACAAAAATCATGGAAAATCGTCGGTACTTACCCAGCTTCGCCAATACTTCCGTTAGTTGCTAGCTTCAGTAATGGGCCAAATGTAGCTCCATTATCATTACTTACTCGCAAAACTGGTTCAGCACTTGTTGCATTATGCTCCCACCACGTAACTATTACATTGTCTGCATCTGCAGCTATTTCTACGTCTTGTGAATGTGCGCCAGTGGTATTGCTTAAGTTTATTTTGTCTGCAAATGTTGCGCCGCCGTCTGGAGATGCTCTAAACATCACTTCATCATTTCCCGTTTTGTTAGTCGACCATGTTACGTAGATATTATCGCCAGAGATAGCAATTGGTGCCAAGAGTACAGCCGCCACTTCCGGTACCTTGGGGACGACTTTAGCTGACTGTGCTAGTAATGGAGTAATTGCTGCAGTCATAGTTCCAAGAGCTATCATAGTTACAATAACGTCGAAGACAATTAGTCTATTCATTGATTTGAAATACAGATAGCGTTGTATATAGGCATTCGATTGTTATGTCAGCTCTGAATGCATTAATGGCTATTACAGTAGATTTTAGAACGATAGTATTGTTAACCTGTTCGTACTGTTTCCACGAATTTATGTTATTGATACTTAATCTTAAAGACCCCAAATTAATATCAACAAGAAGCAAAAATGATGGCTGTGCAAGAAAGATGTCCATAATGCCAATAAATTCGACGTTGGATAGTTTGCATTTTGAACCAAAGCCAGATACCAAATAAGTTCACATTAATACTAGATAGCTAACACATTAACAAACTTCCTGGCTGTACCCACTGGGGCTGTCATCATAACAAGTAATTAGTACGTTGTGCAGCTATAAGCTCTTGCTATTTACCAACTCATAACTTTTCGCAATCAAGAAAATCAGCTATCTTATCAAATGTCACACCAAACACCAAATCTGTATATTATTATTCCCGATGTAAACCCGCCTGCTTTCGGAAATATTCCAGCAGTTCATTATCATCGTGTTCTATTCCAAGATACCGTTTTATCCCATTCGCTTCAGAGTTCAATTGAATTTTAATCTCCCAATTTTTTATTATACAAGCAATCTTCATACACAAAAAGTGTATTTTAACATGTACAAGATGCATCTGCCACACATCGAAACTATACTCTTAAAGAATACTATTATCTTAGATTATGTCATGCTCCGATTGCAGATGCAGATGCAGTATGCTCTTGCCAATATATTATTATAAATTAAATTAATACCAGATTTCATTCATAATGCTATAAGAATACTATAACTAATTGTACGTGTTAAATCTGCCAGACCAATCTATTCGCCAGCTTTCTAGACAGAATAATCATTCTAGCTGGAGACAGATATACAGCAAGAGCTCTAATACTCCAGAGTGAATGACAGCGAGTATGGCTTTAGAGTTCGATGAATTCGAATCTATGCCATGAGCCAACCGACATAATTAGACTTTTATTTTTTGGATTTTATCATATTTCAATTTCAATATTATCAAAATGATATATCTCTTGGAAGCTGCTAGCATAATTTTGACGTCAGATTGCTATTTCATTGCCAAACATTCTTATTCTGACCACTCTCGCTTGAACGGCATGATTTTCTTTGCACATGACGGCTCATCCCACCAACCCATTAGACCCCTGCATCTACTGCATCTTAACTCTTGTTCTTGAATCACTAATCTTAAAGAAGTCTATCGTCTTGGAATTGCTCATCCACCGACCACAGATGCAGTCATCCGTCCGATGCATTGTTACGAATCAATGTACATTATTATAAAATAAATTAATACCGAATTCGAACAAATGTACCATAACATTACTATAACTAAAAGATCCACCTTTTTATGCGCCTGTGTTTCGATTTCACTCTTAAACTTTCTTCCGCACACTGTACGCTCGTGTTTCCTTATGCTGAAGATACCAGAACGCATGTTAGTATTTCACCTGAATCTTGACTTCTGCGATATCGCTGTGTGCTCTTCATTCCAATGTTTAACAAAACAGCTAATAATTGGTTGCAGACGACTTGCAGTAGTAGACAATTGACCGTAATCCTTTGCGATCTTGCCCATTGCTCTACCAAATTTCACACATGTCCAGCATCCTACGAATGGTATTAAAGGAGCTATATAATATCCTGCTTGTCTACCCGTACATCCCCATGCTTCACCTACTATACAATATTTTGAATCATGCACAAGGGTATCTATATCTCGTTTATCTAAACCTGTTCTAAGTTTGGATGCCCAAATAGGACATATATCTTCAAATGTTAGATGTCTCAGTACCGATGATGGTCCTTCGTCTTCTTTGGATCTCTGCTTTTGCATTATGATATAATTAGAGATATTTTCATTTATGCTTATCCATTCGTGAAATAATACTATGCCATGAGATGAATGTCCCTAGTAAATATACTCTATTTTCAAGTACTCTATTTTCTTCATTCTATACTTTTTCTTTCTTTTCATACTCGTAGATCAGAAGTTATATCTTCGAATACAGCGCTAGATGGATTGCTCACGTACCAAGCCGTGAATCTGTTACGCTGATCTTGGAGTGGAGATTGCATTAGAGTACTAATCTATCCACTTGTATATGGTCATGTCATTAATTTTTACATAAATATGACAAATAAAGTAAATTAATCATTGAATTCAATTAGAATTACTCCGACAATATACAGTATAATAAAATTATCTTCTACTGGAACTTCCTCATATGTGTCTTCAAACTCTGTTTGCCGTTCATTTTCGATCTTTGTAGCGAATATATTCTACTATCATAGACTGTCTTCTTCCTAGGAAGTTTATGGAATGGATCATAGAACAAATTAGTTAGAATAGATGATGGACAGGTTAAGCTGGCTGCGTCCGTTCATTAAAGAAAAGAGGGATCCTACATCATTTTCTATTCCTAGACTTCTTGAAAGCTTCTGGAGCTATTACAGTGAAAGCACCGGCGAGTAATGTACGGTACGAATCAGCAATATGATAATAACGAAGCTTACTTGTTGTGATTAACTATCTGTACCTCATTGTTGATAGCATGAAAGAAGACGGGAACATTCTGTGAGTTCGTTGCTTTGAAGCTTGCCATAAGCCAGTCACCGTTTTGGAATGTTAATGTTCTATCCATAAATGCGTCATCAATGGCAAATGTATCTGAGATTAGTTGTCTGTCGTACGGTCTTGGGGTTTTATCATATTGGTAGTAGTCGTCTTAGCCATACTAGGTTTGTGATGGAAGACATTTTCTTCGGGAGTCATTACTTGCTTAGAGAAGGCTGTAGATGTTGGTACTCCTATCATCAAGAACTTAACACAAGAAACTAGGGATTATGTGAACAGTCCAGAGCAGCTTAGGATTACCTAAAATATCTTCAAGTAATCATTATAGGTCTGACAGTCAATCTATAATCAAACATCTCTTTTATTATGACTCCTAAGAGGCTGCTAAATAAGCTAAGAAAGGATCAGCAAGAGTATTATATTTTTCTTGCAAAAGAGTGTTTCGCCGCATTTAGCAATGCAGAGTATAATTTCAATGTTTATCGTTATGCTTCATGTTATGCGTGGCTTGTTCATTCCTCAGAGTTCTTTTGGAAATCATTGACAATTTTATCTGGTAATTATTTTGAACTCAAGCATGAAGCATCACAGACTGATATGGTAAAGATATCCAAAGATCTACTATCCAATGGTGAAAGGATAAGAGCATATAATATTTTAAGCACATTTCCAAACATTAGACGAGATCTTGCAAGGTATGGTTATTATGAAAAAGGAACCTATGTAACAGCGTCTCCCGGGGCTGCTTTTAATCGAGAAAATACCGAAGTAAATCTACAAGAAATAAGTTGGTTGATAGGTAAACTTAGAGAAATCCATTATTATCAGATATTTGATCCACCAATTAGGATAGGAATTCTTTCAGGATATGTTCGCGCAAGGAACGAAAAACCATGTTCGTATTATCCTCATTCAAAATACAGGAAAGCTGTTCAATGGATGCTAGACTTAAAAGGTATCAAAGATGATAGTGATTCAAATCTATTTCAAGAATCATTAACACCCATCTCGAATTTAAGTAGTGGTACTTTTTCAATAGTAATAAATCCCTTTGGTGAAGCTTATCCAGAACTAGGTAGTGCAGAAGGAGCAGGTTTGAGAACAATCTTATCATACATACAAGATGGTGGGATTTTTGTTAATTCAGGAGGTCAACCTTTTGTATACAGCTGGGATGTAAATACTGGAAGTCACAATCTGGTAATTAATTTTATTCCAATGTTAAGTGATGTAGAAATTAATTACGATGAAGAAATACCTGTACTATCTAGGAATGAGAGTTTAGCCATCCCTCAAGAAGCTTTAATTTTAAAGAGATACTTTGATGTAGAAACTGAGTGGGACCATCCTGAGAAGGAGATAGTAGGTCCAATAGAAGTCGAAATTGAGTTTGATGAACTATTAGGTAACGACAAACTAAAAACTAAAGCCAAAGTCTACAGACCTGTAAGACAATTGTCAGATAACTTTCGACCTCTAGTACATTCTTCTGAGTCATTATGGGGTAGAGTTTATCCTGTTGCTGCAATCAAGTTTGGAAGAGGATTTTTGATACACAACGGAATGAACTTAGATGAGGAAAGAGAGTATAAATTATTGCTTGATATTATAAAGAGATTAAGTCTTGTAGGTTACGCGAACCTTGCAAGAGTTAGTAATAATTCCTTTACTCAAGACTAGTTGACCTTAAATGGAAATCTTCGATGTCCCACTAAATAGCTTACTGAAGTGTAGATTGTTGTTTCTCAGACCCCAGTAAATCCAAAAGATATTCAGAATCGAACGGCAAGGAGTACAATCGAGAATTAATCGTAGACACTTATTTATAGTGTTTAATGCGCTCTCAATGTTAATATTAATAGATCCTGAAAGATCGAGATCGAGGATGTTATATCAAGATTTTGTAAACAACTATAGAAAGGTCTTTCATAAAAATACTTTTATTCTATCAGTAGGGATCAATGATTTGCAATCGAGGGTAAGAGTCTCGTGAACCTAATTATAACATAATAAATGGATATGATAATGGGGCCAAAAATAGCGCAATAATCTTCTATCGCTAACGATATGTAAGCAAAGAAAATACCCACAATACCTTGTCATGAAAAAGAAATCGTATTTGATACTATTTTTCTATTGATTATGTTAATCTGCTGCTCCACCACACGCACAATATCCAAATTCATCTATTCTGGAATTGCATACATCGCAATATCCAAATAAATTGTAATCTACTTCCCACGATTCCTTGCCAAATCTTTCTAAGTGAGCATTGATCTCGAAAGGAATTATTGTTTTATCCTTCTCAGTAATGCTCTCATTCATTATTGATACTCGTCGTGACATTCATATATAAAATTAACTCTTATAATTTTATATTTTGATAGTAAATATGATATATCCTTATTCGATCTTTGATAACTAATTATGAATTTATAACTAAATATATACTGTATAAAATTTATTATAAATCTAGTGTACATTTTAAGCTGATATCGCTATTTGTAGAATAAAATATTGAATAAAAAATATCAAATATTACCAAAGAATCGTGTTAAAAGCTATTGTACAAGCTGTATACCAATTATCAAAAGAAAGATGTGAAGGTAGAAAGAAGGTAGAAAGATTGGTTTTTAGCAATAAATAGATAAACGAATGTTATAAACTATCATAATTTTGGTATTCTTAAGGAGAAATTACTAAGATACTTATCATAGGCATGGATCTTACAAACTTACATAAATTATTGTCAAAAAACTTTTCTTAATTCCCTAATTATCATTTATTTAATGTATGAAAGCTAAAAGAAAATTGAAAAAGTAATTTATCTGTAAAAGATAAATGTAGTAGCCTATACTAGGATACATAATGTCTGTTAATGAAAGATTACGGGAATTTCTTACACAGGGAAAAGATTGGGAAAGAAAACCAACAAACATTTCTGGTGTGTTTCTGCTACGACTTCCCGGACTAAGAAGTACTAATCCCTCAGTAGCCATTGAGATCAATCCAGTTGATAGTATTGGTTCACCTACAAAAAAGAGAGGAGTAGTGATAAGATCCACTCAAGAGCTTGAAGAAATAAAACGGTTACTTTTAGATCAGAAGGTTGTCGAGCTGACAAGAAATATGGATGAAATTAATCCCCAACGAAAACAAACAGCTAGCACGACGAGTAAACCAGATGTGTTTGAGATTTAGATGTGATCAATATCTTCATCATCTTCATAATCTTTCGTCTTCTTCCTAAATCCATCGTAATATAATCATATACTGCTTTAAATTATATCATTTTCTTACGAAGACATCAAATTTATCTATGTAATTTTATATGGAACATTCTTAAACATTCCAATTGAAACTTTTATTAAGTCATTTGCAGAAGCTATTTTGATCAGATTAAAACTGTCTTGTAAACGTTCTTTAAAGTCCAGATATAAATTCATTTAGATTCTTGGAATGGTTTATGGATCAAAGAAATTCATAATGTATAAACCAGTCTTAGATTTCCTATTAACCTTGAAATTTATCAAAACGTCCTGTCTTGCCCTGACCTATATACCTAGAAGCCCCACATTATATCATCCAGGTTTAAGCAAGTCAATGTAATAATGATAAAACATATTAATTCAACGTCGATTAGTATATGATGATTTTTAAGATATTAATATGATATTTTATCTTTTGATGCTTAAAAATCATTCAAAAGAATAGAATACTAGCGCCTAAGAGCTACCCAAATTTCCTTGCTCTAAACGATAAAACTTTTGATTAGCTGAAAAAGCTGTCTGCATCCGGCCTATAATGTTCTCCATATGTAATTCATATAATGTACTCATATAATGTACTCAGACTCACCTTTAACTAGTCCTTATAGAAATTATAGGTATAGTTGTTTACTCTTGATATTGTCGATGAATAGATACTAAGTCTCCTAGGAAAGAATGGACGGATATCGGCGTCTCAATTATCAAAAGATTTACATGATATGGGAGAAGATTTGACAGATAGAGCGATTAGACATCGGTTGAGAAGGTTAGAGAAGAGAAAGATCATACTAGGCTATTCACCAATTCTAAATCCAATCATTTTGACCGAAAAAGCAAGTCATGTTTTATATCTTAAATTCAATAATAACATACAACCTTTGGAGCTTAAGAAACTAGATAAGTATACTAGAGAATCAACTTTTTGTCCCTATGTTGCAAAATTAAGTGGAGAATATGATTATATCTGTCATTTCATCCACGATTCACAAAAAGAGTACGAATTGGAATTTGACAGTTTTTTCCACATGTTCAAGAATTTGATATCTAAATACTCTATATATGAATCGAAGATAATAAAAACATCTTCCTACGTGATCGCCACAGATCTTGCATTAATGCAACGTAAAGGAGCAGCACTTAACGTTGTGCTCCATCTTGAAAATATAAACAATATTATGGATAAGTTACAACTGATTGTAGATAGCCTCGTAAAATATTTTGAAGCCAAGTTCGCTCATCTATGGATAGTTAACAAATCTAGTGAGAACCTAATTCTAAAATTCATTGCTGGCGATCAGCTTACTGACATTTATGCACAGTCCTCCACCACCCAGCCAATGAATTCAACTGTGATAGAGCAAATACTCAGGACATTAAAGCCTGCAGTTACAAATGATATAGTGAATGATCCTAGAACGGAGCATCTTGAGTGGGCTAGAAAACAGAACCTAAGATCCTTTGCTGGATATCCGGTTATTCATAAGAATCAGCTTATCGGAGTGATTACATTGTATAGTGAAAAAAAATTTTCTTCAGCAGACTTTGCACTTATAGATAGAATTTTACAGATTCTCTAACATATTAATGTTGTACAATGCAAATCTATTATACGAATGTATACACTAATTTCCGATTCGGAGATATGCGCTGATATGCACTAATTTCCGATTCGGAGATATGCACAAAGAAAATGTAGATGTAATTAACTGTTTGGTACTACATTCATAATGCATATACTTATAATTCATAAAAGATTTAGCAATATCCTCAAAAATAGTGACAGTAAAAACCTAACATATATTTATAATGTATTTCCCTTCCTCCTAACTACAATTATATCAATTATATCAGATAAGAGGTTTGTCTATAGGAACCTCATCTCCAATTTCTGTTTTTTCACCTTTTACAATATTACTCAAAATTTCGATAGCTGCGTTTTTATGCAAATATTCATTATTGTTCCCACATCTATAAGAAAAGGTACACCTTGGACAACCACTTTCGCTTTTGCACGGACATGCTGATAATACTCCTAATGCCCTTATCATTGCTTTATCTAACTTATCATACAGACTTCTGCTGGCACCATTTCCACCTATACTTCCATCATAAATAAAAATTAGACCGGACGACCCAATCGATATACCACCCATATCTTGTGATGACCCACCAGTTATCATTGTACTTCCTTCTATTATGACATGTTCAGCGGCATGATATCCACTCATTTCCAAATAAAGTTCATCATCATCTGTAGTAGTAAATTGCAAAATATTCTTAGCTTTAGGTGCTCGAAAAACTAATCCCTTTGTAATAAATCTAAACTCGATGGGATTTTTAAGCTTCAATCTTGTTCCCTGTGCAACCTCTTTACCTATTTCTATGTTAGAATATCCTGATACCCTCTTTAGAATTTTTAGAGAACAATATCTAACCTCTATTCCAAATACAGTCTTTTCCTCATAAACTTCTAGAATAGTTGGCCAATCATCAACTATCGCTTTTGTATAGTATGGATAGTCATTTGGTATAGCGTTTAATTCTGCATATGATACTTGTCCTAGCTTGTTATTATTATTCTCAAGATGTAACTTGAAAACTTTATACCTCTTTCCACCAAGAAAGTATATTGCATTATCGTGTAGCTCTTCCATCGCTTGGGGCATTTGTCGTCCGCCAATTACTTTTCCATTAAACATTATATCGACACTAGTTCCGATCCCTCTAATGCTAAAGTTCCTAAGTATACTCATCGTCTTATTAAGCTCAGAAACAAACTTTCCATTTGACAAGCGAATTAATCCTTTAGAAATAAGTTTCTGTATAGTGATCCACATAGATGCTGATTCAGAAATTGAAATCGGTTTGTCACACGCCATAGCAAGAACTTGATATTCTTCCACAAAGGAATTGGTTGGATCAGTATAAGCTATTTCTTGATCTTGTAGATAGTCATCTGGATGTAACTTATAGTATTGACTAATTGGATCGTTACCTAATGCAAGAAATGCATATCCTTCCTGCCCGCTTCTAGCCGCTCTACCTAATCTTTGAATAAGCCTATTAATGGGAACAATGTCAGATATAATTGCGTCTACGTCACCTATGTCAATTCCGAGCTCTAGTGTAGGAGTTGCAGAAATTGCTAGTATCTTATTGTTTCTAAATAGATCTTCTACTGATTTGCGTTCTGAGGGTAGCAGACCAGCTCTATGTACTCGTATTTGAGTTCCTTGTCTAGATGAATAGAATGCTAAAAGCTCTGAGCTTAGATGTGATTTGCTAAAAGCTATTGTTTTATGATTTTTTGTAGTCAGTAGCTTTAAGAGATCGAGCATCAGAGACCTTTGTGAGTGTAATGATGGGAATATGATCACTAGATTGATCTTGCCTTTTCTACCCTTACCCTGAACTATATTCAAATCTCTTCCAAATAAAGATCTGCAGAATTCATGGGCATTTGGTAAGGTAGCAGAGGCAGCAATTATCTGAAGTTTCTCCTTTGTAGATGATAAAATCATCCTTTCAAGCCTTTTTATAATGTAATGCACATTAGCACCGAATACTCCAGTATATACATGAGCTTCATCTACGACCAAAACTTTACATGTTCTTAGTAGACGTGAAAATTTTGTTTTATTGAGAAGGTGATAATGAATGACATCAAAGTTAGTAATAAAGATCTCTGGAATCAACCTAGTCGTTATCAAATCCCTATCTGATTTTGATGTATCTCCATCAAATATTCCCACATTAACGCCTAGCGGATCAGCAATCTGCTTTATCTTTGGAAATTGATCCCTTGCAAGAGCCTTAGTAGGATATACAAAAATAGCAAATACTTTTCTTCTTTTTATTTTTGTTTCTGGTCTAAGAGATGAAAAATGTATATCTTCCTGAGAAATTTTATGTACTATTGGAATACAGAAAGCTTCAGTTTTACCGGAAGCGGTTGGTGCAACAATAACAATATCTTTTCCCTCCAAAATCTGTCGAATTGATTCCTCTTGGAACTTGTAAAGCCTTTTGATATTTCTTTCAGAAAGACTAGCGATAATCTCTTTATCGACAGGAAGAAATTCAAGTTGGCTGCCAATTTCCGGTTCCGGCTCTCTTATGATGCTAAAATCAACAATATAGTCTTTCTTAGAATATAATATATTCTCTAATAATTTATTAGCCGTCGCGTTATTATTGTTGATTAAATCTTTTATCTTAGAAGTTGGACGCAAAATGCCTTCCTGTTCTATCACTGATTCAAAATCTTGTACCTTATCAACGCGACCATTATCATACATCGTTAAGAACTCTAAATAAGCTTCATCTTGGTCAGCAACAGATGGAACAATACCAAATATACTACATTTAGAGCATACAAACATCAAACGGCCATTATATATCTTATTAACATCAATAGAATTAAGACAGTTACAGTTTGGACATCTGTAACTATCAGACATATATTGAACAAGTATTACCAAGATATATCTCTTCGCAAATATAATAATACGATTAAACAGATGATTGTACCCGTATTGTACTGTAGTATCAAGATTTCGCATTCGACAATTTCTGATGATACACAAGTTCTTGAGTTCTTGATTAAAGAAATTTTTTCCTTTCTTAATAGATTTGATTAGATTATATTTTGCTCAGTCAAATGAAGGTCGTTCTATCCATCATTATAATATCCTTGAGGTGCATATCTCCCATAATACATGAACAAGTTGCTTAGCCAAAACTGTAGTCATAAACTTTTTTCACATTATAATTATATTCGATTTAGATAACAATTATCAACAACGTTCTAACTCTGCTAAATCATTAATCAGCAAACTGCCGATAGAATTAATTGGATCCGTGAGGAACATCATTCATTATGCAATTGACCTTACAATCCCGTGCAATGCTAAATAATGGAGTCGAGATTCCACGCCTAGGCCTAGGAGTCTACCAGACACCACCTGGAGAAACAACTTTGCGTACAGTTAAGTATGCATTGAAGATCGGCTATAGACATATTGATACCGCTTGGCTATATGGCAATGAAGAGGATGTCAGTAGAGCAGTTCTAGAAAGTGGAATAGGAAGAGAAGAATTCTTCATTACTACGAAGGTGTGGAATAGCGATCAAGGATACGATTCTACTCTTAGAGCATGTGAAAGAAGTTTGCAACGTTTAGGACTATTATATGTTGATCTCTACTTGATCCACTGGCCAGTTCAAGGAAAGAGCAAAGACACATGGAAAGCCATGATTCAATTATTAAGAGAGGGCAAAGCCCGGGCTATTGGAGTAAGCAATTATGAGATTTTCCATCTACAAGAAATACTCCAAAACTTTGATATCGCGCCTTCGATCAACCAGGTAGAATTTCATCCATTCTTATACCAACAGGAGCTGTTACAGTTCTGCAGAAATAAGAACATTCAACTTGAGGCATATAGTCCGTTGACTAGGGGTAAAAGGCTTAATCATCCAACCTTAGTACACCTATCAAAGAAATATGGCAAAACATCAGCGCAGATTCTGATTCGATGGAGCTTACAACATGGTCTAGTTGTAATTCCTAAGTCTATACAGGAAAATCGAATCAAAGACAATAGTCAAGTATTTGATTTTCAGCTTGAAGAAATGGACATGAAATCGCTCGACTCCCTCAGTAAGGATTTGCATACGGTTTTCCTGTAGAGGCTAGTAACAAGAACATCCAACTCTAGTGAATAGTCTAGCGTACCAATAAATACATAATACATAATTTACTTTTAAATACAAAATACGAAATCAAAGTCTAATGCATACAAAGTAAAGAAGCTTCGAAGAACATAAGAATAATTTAATACCAATTTGTCTTCTAACAGCGTCATCAATATTCATGGTACTGCAAGAATACTGGAAGATATTCAAAAAGGATTTCTGGTACTCATAAAGTGTCCATCGATAGCAGAATTTAGAACAAAATTATGACGGCAGCTCAACGCTGCAAGACAAATATTTTAATCTGAAAATGAGGAATTAAGTAAGTGACTAGAAATATGTCAGAGAACTTATTATAATTTCTATAAGTGATATAGTTCACAATTTGCATTTTAGATATTCCTAGTACTAGCTATACTTCAGACCATATAAAATATGAATTATTATATTTCTCAGTTCTGATCCCATGTAACTAGAATTATGTGTCAGCGGCTTTATTATTTATTATTGCTCCTGTGGGCAAAGGTGCTATTATCAGCCAACTCCGTGTTTGGCTTTTCACCTTTACCATAATAATGACCTTCGATGAACGGAGCATAAACCCGGGTCATCGTTTTACAGGAGACTCTTCTTTCCTATGGGAAATAGGACCGGAAGACATCAATTTACTATAACTAAAAATGCACAATAATAGTTCTAAAAATAGCCTATGATTAATTATCAAATTATTTGTTTTATCCAAATATTTGCCAATAGCATCTTTCTCTTCTTTCTCTTCTTAGATGCAGTACAAATGAATTACAAACTACTGATATTCTTGTCTTAGCTAGTTAAAATTATCGATGTCGTTAGACGTCTAAATAATTACAGTGTCTCTTTATAGAAGATAAAAGTTCGATCTATAATATATCGTTGAATATTTCGTGAGTCAATCAAGCTTATATAGGGTTTTATCATGAGATTAATCAGCTAAATTCCCTGAGGGTCAGAAGTTTGACCAATTTCCGAGATTACTATCGAATCACTAAGTCGGTATGTTTGGATCATTTAAGTTTGCCTTTTTATTAAATATATTAAATATCATCATTCCTATATTATATCCTATATCTATTGCCTCATTACATCTGCAAAAACAGCAGAATATTAGTAAAAGTTACATATTCGATAGTTGGACATAAGTAAATGTATGCGAGTGAGCTAATGAGTAGATGAGTAATGATGATCTGTTTAACACAGGAAGAATATGTGAGTACTGTGGAGCCAATCAAGATACTAAAGATATAAAATCACTTAAAATTTTACATGCAGATTGTTGGAAATGTTATCGGCTAGAAGGCAAGAAATATAGAATTCCGGCTAATTACACTGATTAATACTTATTGAATATATTATTTTACTGTAGTTAGTTCTTTGATAGATTTTGATTAGTTTAGGAAACGCTCCAGATTCTTCGAAACTTCCTCTTCTATTTTACTTCAGTATAGCAGCCATGTACTTCTATTCTATGCTTCTTTGCGTTGACGAAAAGTTCTTCTTCGTCAGTATATTCATTATTGTATGAGTACATACCGGGTCTCCCCGTACTTTTCGTAATCTATACATTATATTGTTATCTTGTTCAGTTGCTCGTCCATGCACAAGCTCAAACAATTAGGAAAGATTATCGAAGAAAGAATTGCATCGCTTAGAGAAGAAATAGAGATAGCCACAAATGTAAGACTAGATCCGCTGTATATAGACAATCTTAGAGATGAAATACAATTTCTGTAATGGACTACTAGACTTATTGAATCAACGCCGAAATCAATGTTGAAGTGGTACGATCAGCATCCAGAACAAGACGAACAAGTAAAACATGGAACAATCAAACAAAGAAAAGAGTTATCTGAAATCATTGAGTTCGAAAACATTATCAAAGAGAGAATTCAGGAGCTAAATTTGGAGCTGAAAAGTTCCAACAATCTAAAAGAATCTGATATATTAATAAATGAGATAGATACATTGGAATGTGTTTTCGGTCATTTGTCAGACTTGAAATATGGTGACAAAACGCGAGCCATAGAAATAGCAGAAACAAACAAGAATTTTGAGCAAGCAAAGTACTTGAGAGATGAACTGTGCAAGAGATGACATCGAGTCCGAAATCAACACACTTATACAAAAACAAAATCCCTACTCTGCTTCTCTTCTAGATATCAAGCATTGTAAACAAATATGATGGAAGTACACATTCCTGACTTTACCTAAAGATGTTAAAACATCGAGTTCAAGAATGAAAATGAGTAGCAATACCATCTGAGAAGGGACAAGTTTGAACTTTCAAACTTGGCAATGTTACACAATCATGTTATATTGGAACCTAGTTGCGCTAATTGACGCATTTCAATTACTCTTTTGCTTGAAATCTTCTATGTTCACGCTTGATATGTGCTTGGGTTTCTTGACGTGTTCTAAATTTCAACTTGCATACGCGACAAACTAACCGTCTGACTTTTAAACCCTTTTTGGCATAACTGCTGAATGGAATCCGTACATCTAAATAGTCACCAGCATAATTCAGTTCGTCATCTTCATATGGTTCGTCCGTGCTATAGGTTAATGGCATTACAATTATACTATGCAACTTAAGAAGATATCTGTAGTATATAAGTACTTGATGAGAGTTCTTTCTTATTTTTTGATTTGTGAACTTAATTTTATACAATGAATTATGTAATGTAATTGAAAGGATTTGTTCCTGATGATATCATATACACAAGAGATAATAATGTTCTAATATCGTTCTAGTCATAGCTTTCACGATTTCATCAGAAGTAGCGAGAAGTCTGCTTTGAAAGATTACCATATCATATTCGTAGTAGCTTTTTTTCTTTTTTCCACAGAAAAGCAAGAAGATTGCAGTTATATTTGAAATCAATTTTCTTTCTGGCCTTTATGGCACAAGAGATTTCCATCATAGGCTCAATACTAAACACATATCAATAGTCCAGAACCTAGAAAGTGTCTTATGATTTATTAGATTGAGACGTCTTGATGTTATATATCAGCTATCAGCTATGAGCCTATTTCCATACGAAGATGTTCTTACCAAAGAAATTGAAGCATGGAAGGATTTTGCAGACAAACTTCCATCAGATAACGATCGGGTTATATTCATAAAGTTACTCAACACTGCTACAAATATGCAGTTGCAATAAATAGCCAGGAACATCCATTTCCAGCTGAGACTGTCATCATGGCATTGTTTTTGTCACAACATAAGATTATTAGTCATTTAAAGTCGATAATACTGTTCAAACATATCGGTACTACAGATCATTATCAGAATCTAGAAGTATAGTTATTAACTCGTTATTAACTCATTTCAATTTCAATTCGACTACAAATAACTGATAACTTGTTGTATTTTAGTATATATGATTGTTTACTTTAGTCATCGTATCAGTAACTCAAAGCATAAGAATTAATGGACTTATTCTGCCAAGAAATTGACTATCTATATAACATATACACTATGGTACAGCTATATAGCACAACGCAGTATAAACAACATTTGAAATTGATCCGCAGCAAAAAGTTGTCGTAACAGTAGAAAACGATAACAGATAGAAATAGCTATCAACAACAAGAGTTTGTCAGTAGATATTATCTAGAAAAACACGCAAATATTGATTATGCATCAGCCCATTTGACTTCAACAATAATATTAGCTGCTTTACATTATTTCTAATAGAATAAATATCAGATATATATATGAGAGCCTGAATTTGCTTAATGCAGATAAACAAAAGACTTGTTCAAAAGATATGAACACCAAATATTTAGTAGTTGTTGCAGTAATGGCAGTAATGTTAGTTGCAGCAACAGCACTTGTAACAGATAGCGCATTTGCAGACAAGAACAGAAAGCACGATGACAAGGGTGGATATAAGAAGACCCAAGCAATATCACAAGTCAACGATTGTGGAAATGGCGATACGCCAATAGACGTATGGTGCCAGAATCTAGCATCGCAAATACAAGGCAACGACAATAGCGCAGCTCTTGCTGCTGAACAAGGCTAAGAAGAAGCAGAGTAATAATCAGGACCGGAGAGGCTAAACTACAGCTAAAGCGACAATCGCATTAGCTGAACGACATCTCTTTTTTTATTTTTAGCAGTCGATTAAGTATGTACGATCTGATGGTTCAGATTCGTATTCTGTGAAGTCTAGATTTACTAGTATAGAAAATTATCGGATTGATTTACTTATCACTGAAGATTATTTCATAATATCTGACATAATAGATATACGATTTCTGTACTCTGCTGATTTTTCCTAACTACCATAAGCATGAAATGGCTAACATTATTGCTGAAATATGAACTATGAATTACAGTGCATTTGCTGCAAATTCAACTGCAACTGTAGCAATAGTAATAGTAACTATTTTGACAGTAGTATCAACAATATTACTCACCAGTACAAATATTGTGTTTGCAACTTAGACCGATTTTCTGGGTTACAACTTTTGGCTTTTAAAACATACTTACAAATAACCGATATGTAAAAAGGAAAGAATCCATTAGCATGGTTGCCGCCTCTTTCGATCATCATTCAGATCCTTATGATACTGTCTACCCGCTCATTTATAAGGGATCGATCGAGTTCAGGGCATATCAGAAGAATATTGCAGAATCTGCCTACAACAAGAACACACTTGTAATTCTTCCAACTGCGTTGGGCAAGACAGTCATAGCAATAATGGTATCTGCAAATGCTCTTTACAATTATAGACATAAAAGAGTGTTAGTGATAGCTCCAACCAGACCTCTCGTAGTACAACATATGAAATCCTTTTTTTCAGTGTTAAAGATCTCACAAGATGCAATTGCAGAAATTACAGGAAAAACCCAGCCGTTACCAAGGACTGCGATATGGAATAATAAAGATTTCAGACTCATATTCGCCACTCCAGAAGCTGTAAGAAATGATCTACAGGATAATAGATTAAATTTAAATGACTTTTGCCTATTGATCTTTGATGAAGCGCATCGTGCAGTTAAAGATTATGCATATACTGTAATAGCCAAACAATATTTTAGTCAGTCACAACAGCCAGTGATCTTGGCAATGACTGCAAGTCCTGGATCAGACATAAAAAGAATTCAGGATGTATGTAATAGTCTGTTCATTGAACATATAGAATATAGAACTGAGGAAGATGCAGATGTAAAACCATATGTCAATCCGATAGATGTTAACTGGCAATGGGTCAGTTTGACTTCAGAGTACAGTTACATACGTTCGATTCTCAAAAATATGCTTGAGGATAAGCTGAGATGGCTTGTTCAGCACCGATTACTTAAAAAGAAAGGAGATATACGCTGGATATTTAAGCGAGATCTTATTGATGCAGGAGCGGAAATCCGATATAATTTAGAACTGTCCCAGGAAGAATTAAGGCCATCACTTTATTTTGCGTTGATGCAGCAGTCATTAGCCCTTACTCTTTTATATTGTGTAGAGCTTATAGAAAGCCAAGGATCTGATTCATTAAAAGCTTTTCTTGATAGAATTGAAAATGAAAATAACACCCTTGGCAGTGGAACTGCAACTGCAACTGCAACTGCAACTGGAACTGGAACTGGAACTAGAACTGGAAGAGCACACAGATCATTATTAAATGATCCAAGAATAAAGGAAATCAGGACCCTTCTTCATACTTTAAAAATAGAACATCCAAAAGTTAAGTGTCTGGTAAAAATTTTGAAAGGAAAAATCTCTGATCTACCGACACCTATCCAAAATAGTAGTAATAATAATGATAGTAAGTACTATGAGGGTAAGAATCTCATTCATAATATACGTACTAGTACTGTAGATGGTGAACCTATGAAGGCTATTGTCTTCACACAATACCGAGATACTGCACGACATATAGTTGATATTTTAAATAGCAATGATATCAAAGCAACAAGATTTGTTGGCCAATCTAAGAAACAAGGTGATATAGGAATGAAACAGGAAGAACAAGCAGAAGTACTAAACTCTTTTAGAATAGGTAAATTTTCTGTACTTGTAGCAACATCAATAGCTGAAGAAGGTCTTGATATTCCTGAAGTGGATCTTGTTATCTTCTATGAACCTATACCAAGTGAAATAAGGTATATTCAGAGGAGAGGTAGAACTGGAAGAAGATCCTCTGGTTCTGTAATCATACTTGCAGCCAAAGATACAATAGATGAACGTCATCTTAATGCCAGCAAACGACGTATAGAAAAAATGAACAAGACATTAGGTACTATTAATTCTATTCTTAAACCCATGGAAAGAGCAGTTACATTTATTCCAAACACTATGACAGCTGAGGAAATATCTTTTATCGAAGCTAGCAGAGCACAATTAGAAACGAAGCTGGAAAAGATAAACGAAACGCAGCAGCGAACAAGTACTTCTTCTACTGTCACAGAATGGTTAGTGTCTAAAAAGATACCATTAGTGGATGGCGACCGATTCTATACCATGCAATTCGTAAGAGATGTGAATCATGCAGCAAGAAAGATACTTTCATTATTAACAAAAAAAGGAAGACCCGGGGAAGATGTTGATATAATCCGAGATACCCTAGGTTTTGATAATATAATATTGGTTGAAGCATTAAAGAAACTTGAAAAGTTTAAAAGAATCCAATGGTTGGATGATGCAACAATAGTACTTTCCGATAGTCTGAGAAGTATACCAGGAGAAATACACGAAATATATGTTGAAAAAATCCTATCTGGAATTACATTGGTAATAGTAGATGGAAAATGGCATGCTAGATTAAATCATTATGATTATGAAGGACCAAGACATCTTCTTAAAAAAGGAGCGGAGTTTAAGGCAAAATCAGAATTGTACCGTGAGGGAAAGACATTTTGTATAAGGATAAAACAAATAGTGTAAAAATTTAGAAGTTAGATTGCTTACTATGTTGGGCTATAGATAATATAAATTATAAATCTCTACTCTTCTACTCAAAATAACAAGACATTTAGTATTCAGAATTAATTTGCCACCCGATTAAGTCCAATTCTAACCTATAATTTCAATAATATAAATGATAAATGACAAGGATTCATATCTTCCTCAAAATAACATTTAAGATGTTCGGTTCGTCAGTTATTCCAAGTATTACTATCATCCCAAACTCTTACTTTTTGCTATACCTCTTTCTATTTTCTTTTGTATGTTGTCAAGACCGATGATCATCTCATATATTTGTTCTTTTCCTTGGTCTCCTAAATCATCAATTATTTTTAGTCTCTCATTCACTAGAAGACTAATTACCTTTTCAGCTTCTTTCTTGAATAATTCGAGAGTTATTATTTCTGAGGAAGGCAAGCCAGATACAGATGCACCACCATCTACAATGCGAAATGGAATACCAGCACTCTCAAATAAATTCCCAATTCTCTTTATATCCCCTTCGTCTATATGGATATCTTCTTTAGCTATTATACCAAAACCAGACCTATCGATATTCCTCAATGTAAGAGATCTGCTAGACTTACTATATTCTAGGATTTTCGCCATTCTTCTAATATCTGTTAATTCGTTTCGATATTTCTTATTTATGCAAATCTCTTCATTAAAATGATATATCCATCATAGCACAAATGCTATGAATGTATGTATGTATATGATATGATATTGCGTTTTTATATCATATCTCGTTCTTATTGCCTATTTCCAGGCTCTACTGCATGTCTTCTGTATATTTAGATCTGTATCTGAAAATTGCATGGCTATTAGAATTGACGTCATAGAAATTCCTTCCATATTGAAGCTGATTCATAATGGTAGACAAATTATATATTAAAGATTTGTGTGAATCTCAGTAATAGCCATTGAGTTCATATAGTAATGAAATTTCTGTATCGAGTATATCTTTAACCATAAATTCTTACTAAAATACCTTCCAATGCATTCGCATATAGCTCTCAAACATAGCTCTCAAACTGATTTCTTAATAATTCAACTTGGCTCTCCTTATTTGGATGATTCTAACATATCATATTTTCTATGTTATCTCATACATTGGTTTATCTTGTTTCATATCATCCATTTTTCTTCCAACTTTGAATGTCCATGCTGTCAATATAATTATGGGAACATCTAATACTACAGTTGGCACAAGTGAGGATGATGTCATAATAGGTTGTTCTTTTCTTACTCTCATTCAAAGTATGCAAATAGTTCAAGTTCCTAACATGGTCCCTTCCAAACAATTTGTACCTGTTACTATCACCGATTGCACGCAAGGAGATTTGGTTATCGGATTAGAAGGAAATGATGTACTTCAAGGCTCATCTGCAGACGACAATATTCGTGGTGATGAAGATGATGATCAACTTACAGGTGCAGATGGAAACGATAAGTTGTTTGGTGAAAATGGTGCGGATGTACTTCAAGGTGGTTTTGGAGGTGATTTTCTATTTGGTGGAGCTGGCAATGATGAACTCTACTCTGGACCGGGAGATGATATATTATTTGGAAGTAAAGGTGCAGATTACTTTGATTGTGCAGAAGGTTATGACACTATAATAGATTTTACTCCGACCAATGGCGATACGCATTCAGATAGCTGTGAAGTTATATTAACTCATAGTTCTAAAAATATTGATTTCATATGTGATGCCCACCCAAATACTGCAAAGTTTGAATCCAAGCTGGTAGATAAAACAACCGTTAAAGAGAGTGCGACAAGCAGAAGTAGTAGTAGTAGTAGCAGCGTGACAAGCAGCACTACCAATAGTCCAAACTCCCTAGATTTCTTGTGCGGTGATGAGAATATAGATCACATTACACAACACATTAAAAATTAGAAGTGTAGCAGCCTCTGGTATCTTTGTATACAAAACCCCTTATCCTATCCTATCCTATTCTATCCATCCACCATCTTCTTATGATACGACTATGACATAGATGGTATTATATCTAGGAAACCATCCGTTACTTGTTAGAGATGCCCCAAGTCTGTCAAATATGATAATGTGATTCTTTTCAGACTAGATGAGGATATCAATGGACCACATATGAGTACCCAGTTATTCGACTCTACAGGAGACAATTTAATAGTTAAAGTAGAAAAGAATATCTGTACATATTGTGTACGAGATCTAGTTAAAAAGAAGAATGAGCGTATCTATATTCTAATAGATAATAGAAAAGGAGAAAATTTAATACAATCAAGAGTTATAGATAAGAAAACAATTCTTGTGAGTGGCATATTCTCTTTTAAGGAGTTCATGTTAGTCGCAACTCAAAATTATATTATCCTGCCTAGCGGAAAAAGAATGATGCATAGCAGAACTAGTGCAAGATATGGCTCGGTTAACATAACCGACAATGGAATAATACCAGATATATCAGGATAAACCAGATTCTACATAAACTGTTGCTATCTCTGTACAATATACACAGTACCTACCTATAATAAAGTGATGTTGAAACTGCAAGGCAAGGCTCATTTGTTATTAATGACCATACATCTACAATCAGATGAATCAGCATTATTCAAGTCATTTATGACGATTGTGGTTTTGTTATTTTTTAGAGTATATTTATATTTTATAGATTTTAGCCTCTGAGAAATCATGGTGCCTCATGGATGTTCAATTGTACTCTGGCCACCGTTAGGGGAAACTGTACTTTGGGTTTGCCTCCAGTTTTGATCACCGTCAGGGGAAACTGTACTTTGGGTTTGCCTCCAGTTCTGATCACCGTTAGGAGAGATTGACTTCCGATATGGTATATTTTGTGCATTTTGAAGATCCATTCTTGATCGTTCTGTGCCCTTGTGTTGTTGTTCTTCTTCTGCATTTATTCTCTTTTCTATATTATCATGTATTTCATTAGAAACGAATGATGAATTGGATCGACTACTGCTATCATTACCACTAGACAGACTACTACTACTACCATTGAATACACCTGTAAGATTTATTATTTGAAAGGAGGATGTAGGTGTATTATTATTGGCATCAAAACATACAATAAAAGAAGTAATCTCATTTTTTCCGAGCTTGATCAAATCAGCTACATTAAAGAATGTAGAATCCCAAATGGACAAGTCATTTTTTCCTTGTGGACCATCTGCAGAAGCATTTTGAAATGGTTGAACGTTATTGATAGACGTATATATCGTACAATTAGTTTTATCTGTATCTGAAGACGTACCTTTTATGGTTAATTCGGAGGAAGGATATAAATAACCTCCATTTCTATGGGAAGTAATTTCGATTTTAGGAAAATTAAGAGGCGTAATATCTAGTAATCTTTTATTGGTTGCTACACTATCACTGGTGACAAATACAAGTGTAAAGCCAAATACAATTACAAATGCAAAAATTAAGAACAATCTGATACTCAAGACAATGTCAAAAGTCTCTTTTTATTTAATATGATAGTTGGTTAAACAGTTCTAACTTTAGAGTTCGTTTACACAGATTAACGCCTTAGACTAAGCCTCTGGTCCATATTAGTAGCAAAGTAGTAATGGAAATAATGAGACAAGTCATCTACTGTTGATACAACTGACTCACCATTTTGGAAGACATATTTATGGCATAAGTATCACAGATATGCTATTATGAATAATCCCATAGCGGCTGCCATAGTAATCACCCAAACTAATTTGTTCCAATCAAATATTTTTTGTCCATCTAATACGCCAAAAGGCATTAGATTAAACATTGCAATCCAGCCGTTAAATGATGCTCCTATTGCGAAAAGTGGATTGAAGGGATCATAAAATATAGATAAAAGTAGAAATGAAAAACCCATTATCAAATTAGTTACTGGGCCAATTAATGCTACTCTACCAAATCTCTTTCTATCCGATAATCCAACCATTACAGCACCAGGAGCTATAAACTTGAATGGCATGATTGGAAGCGCAGATATTGCTGTCACTATTAAACCCCAAGTTTGGGCCCTGAATTCTGCCCAACTACCATAATATTGAGCTAGAAATTTATGAGCTAATTCATGCACTAGAAAAGCGCTGACGAATATAGCTAGAAATTGCCAAGAAATAAAACGATAACCACTTAAGGAAAGACCAACCCCCGTAACCAATATAGTCGCTATTGAGAGATGAATTAATTCGGTTCGAGAAGATTTTATTGTTAATACTCTTGACAAAGTTTTGAAGAAAGAGGAGGACCCTTTTAGGCCATAATTTTGAGAATTATTGCCAACTAACATATTCCTCCTTTTCTCATTATATGCATCTAAGAATGGACATGAATGATTAATAGGATTTCTATGAATGTTGCAGAATGATTCTTGGCAATAATTACATTTAAACGGAATGTTCTCCGCTTGACCGCATATATAGCATGAATACATTACCTTGGCTTTCTTCTCCTAGTTTGATGCAATATCGTGAGATGCTGACAAGATATATTTACCATTTGTTAAAATCTATCCTCTAATAAGATGAAATGATGCATGCATGGGTTTTCTGTAAATAATGTCTCGGCATTGTTCGATTAGCTCTAAATTTAGAAACTTGTGCTTCATATGTACATTATTAGCATGATCCCCACTTAAGGTTAAGGTTTACTCTGTATCGCAGTATATGACCATGTAATAATAATACCGAGCAAACAGATTTAGTGTGTGTATGAAACAAGATTCGTGATATTGTTAATCTTAACTTAATTTTTGATCGATAGAAAATGCTCCATTATGATACATCTCTTGGATTCGTCTTCGTATCAATTATGGTAGACATTCTACGAGTAAAGATGAAGCTTTATAGCAATAGCGGCATTATTTACCAGTAAATATAACTAAACAAAGTATATATTTGGAATTGTATACCGGTGATTAGTGGTCACCTATCAAGTCAGTGAAACACACAGACGCTTAGAGAGCGTGTCAAGAGTTCAAAAATTCTTGTCGTCAAAGAAGCGGAGAGCCATCAATACAGCTATCGGTTACAAGACGTCTTTGGCTCTGTTCCAACAGTTCTTAACACATGACTATGATGATGATTTTACACTAGAAACTATACTTGAATTGCTTATTTCCGACAAAATTGACGTCTACGATCTATTAGATCGTTTTGTAAGTTATCTTGTAAGTATCAAACTAAGCCGATCATCAATACATCAGTATCTGACTGGTATCAGATCTTATTTTCTCTACTATGACATTGATATCGTAAATTCGAAGTTTAAAAGACGAGTCACCATGCCAAAAACCGTCCAAGAAGAAGAACAAGCTTTAGATCAAGACGACATAAGAAATATTCTACTCAAATGTAATAATCGCCGACTAAAGACGTACATACTGGTTCTAGCGAGCAGTGGGTTACGCGCAACGGAAGCTTGCGCGATTAGATTATGTGATATAGATTTCCAACACAATCCAACTAGGTTGCATGTGCGCGGAGAATACACGAAGACGAAAGTATCCAGAGACATATACATCTCTGATGAAGCGAGTCGCTATCTTAAAGATTGGATCGAATATACATTCAAAATCGACGTCGATCAGACCAAAAATATCAATGGACCGATGGCTGAATATCTGGTATTCCAAGTGCACAAAAATGCTGTTTCTTCAATCGCCCCCATTGCAATTTATCGGAAGCTCTTATCCCAATTTCACATCGTTCTTAAATCTGCTGGACTCGGGGATAGAAAAGAGTCTACGAACTGTCTCTTATACACATCTCC
>JBKPHJ010000477.1:0-3590 GCA_046729835.1 Thermoproteota archaeon | reverse complement strand
GGTAGATGCGCTCTCTGTGGTAAGGAGCTAACTCGAGACCAAGAAACTAGCAGCGGCCATGGAGACAAGAGCGGAAGCGGCGGACGTGTTCCAATAAGGGAAACTGTAGAAGGAATAGATTATGAATTTGACTCTCAGGATTGTGTAGTTATGTTTAAGCGCTTAAAGAGCGTTTATGGCGATAGGCTAAAGGGCTTACTGGGATTAGAACAATTTATTTCAGACCCATACTGGAGCAGAGTTACTCCAGACGAAGGTGAAATGATTCAGATCCAAAATGAATCTCTCAAAGGAGTTCGAATTCAGGATGTGATCCAAATAATTGAAGAACCTGATCGAGTCATAAAGCTTGGCCATGATATGATCCGCTCTGCTAAGCAAGAAGTATTGATCATGTTTTCTACTGCAAACGCCTTCAAGAGGCAGATATCCATTGGCGGACCTCAGCTACTGCAAGACGTGACCTCCACGAAAAAAGATCTTGTGATACGGATCCTCACTCCCGCTGACCGAGAAACCGAGCTGGCATCGGTTGCTCTAGGAGCCAAGATTGCGAATGTAGACGTCAGAAATATGGAAGTATCGTTACAGAGTAAAGTTACCATTGTAATAGTAGACCGAAAGCTATCATTGGCTGTCGAACTCAAAGACGATTCCAAGGATGATATCAACGAGGCAGTGGGATCCGCAGTGTATTCGAATTGTAAGTCAGCTGCCATATCCTATGTCGCGATATTTGAAAGCCTCTGGAAACAGGTTGAGCTTATAGAGCAGGTAAATTTGCTTTATAAACAGTTAGTGGCTCAGCAAACGGATCAACGAGAGTTTATTAGCATTGCTGCTCACGAGCTTAGAGCACCAATTCAGCCGATTTTGGGACTCGCAGAAGTCCTCAAATCCAGGCAAGAAATGCAGATGGAAAAACAAAAAGAGCTTCTATCTGTTATAATAAGAAACGCAAAAAGACTTAAAGAATTAACAGAGAATATCCTGGACATTACTAGAATTGAGAACAAATCCTTAGATCTTCAAAAAGAGCCCCTAAATGTCGATGAAATAATAATCGGTGCTCTCTATGACGCGCTAGATGAAACCGAACCTAACAAAAATGTCAGACTAGTTTACAGTCGAAATGAGCATAAAAAATTCGATTCTACTTTGCCTCCCAATTCCTCCGAGCTAGCCATGCTTTCTCAATCTGCGAAGCAGCATCCTGCTTTATCTGTTAATGCAGACAGATCAAGACTAACTCAAGTGCTAACTAATTTGATAGGGAATGCCGTCAAATTCTCCGATTATGGGGGTACAGTTACGGTATCAGTTTCAGAAGGGGATAGATCTAGACCTGACATGGATGAGGCCAAGAGCAAGGTGATGTTAGTACGAGTTGTCGATACTGGAAGAGGCATAGATGCCGGGATTATGCCTAGATTATTCAAGAAGTTTGCATCAAAGTCTGAAAAAGGCATGGGTTTAGGTCTATTCATCTCGAAAAACATTATTGAAGCCCATGGAGGAGAGATATGGGCAGATGACACTAAAGGAGAAAAGGGAGCGATTTTTTCATTTACGATTCCAGTTGATTGAATGTAAAGCCTTGTTTTTAGATTCCCAGAAGAAATAAGGGATCCATCTGTAATGTCAAGATTTCCCTATGGACTAGACATTTAGTATTTTTTGTTTGGAAGAATTCAAGAAGTGGAAAAGCTACTTTTAGCCAATCCTTCAACATACTCCAGTTATATATCTCAGTCAAACGAATGCTTTTATATAATAATAATCAAGTCTTGAGTATGACAACCAGTGAGAAAGGAGCAGTTCCAAAGATTGTCGCTTTGGAAGTACTTGAAAAGAATGGTGTAAACATAGATCGCCTGAAGGAATTGATAACAAAGGGAGTAGGTGCTGAATTTACGACGTACTATTATTATACTATCCTAAGAATGCATTGTACTGGCCTTGAAGGAGAGGGAATAAAAGAAATCGTAGAAGATGCCCGCATTGAGGATAGAAACCACTTTGAAGCCATGGTTCCTAGACTATATGAATTGGGCGGAAGCCTCCCAAGAGACATTAGGAAATTTGCGGACCAGGCAGGATGCCCCGATGCCTATCTACCGGACAACTGGGAGGATATCAAATCGATTTTAAAGGTTCTGTTGGAAGCAGAACAGTGCGCCATAAGATCATGGGGTGAAGTCTGCGATATGACGGCAGGCAAAGACCCTCGAACATATCATATTGCCCAATCAATCATGCAAGAAGAAATAGAACATGAAGCGTGGTTTATAGAGCTTCTCTCAAAAAGGCCCTCAGGTCACTTTAGAAGGAGGTTCGTTGGTCAATCACCACACTCTGGAGAACATGCTTTAAAAATTTAAAATACGAAATTGCACAGCGCATCATGCAGAAAGAAGAAGTAGAACACGAGCGCGGTTCGTCGAATTGCTCTCAAAGAGGCTGTCCAGTCACTTTAGATGCAAATTTGTTGGCCGATCACCACATACACGAGATCAGGGGAGTCTGATTCACCTCTAAATTTTTCGAATTAAAGAAGCAGCCTTCAAGATAATCGAGAAGAGAAACACGAAACCATAGGACTACATATATTGCGAAGAATGGTCTGTTATCAATGTAATAGACTTATGTTCGCCTAGATTTAGATAGGTTCGGATTGCTAAGCACTAGTTTCTACAAGGCCGATTTTTTTATTCCAGAAGTTCGGTCCCAAGGAATTCTAGAAATTCCTTATGACGGGGAATTGTTTCGCAAGATTATATTCGTTGGAAAGTTCTTTATATGAGCTACCTACAGATCAGTACCGAAATCAGGGTTTCGGATGACAAAGTGTATAGCCTTCCACTCGTACAAGGGCGGTACTGGAAAGACCACTCTAGCTGGGAATTTTGCTGCCGTCTTGGCTAAGGCAGGTTCTCGAGTATGCTTGCTAGACTTGGATGTTTATGCTCCAAGTCTCCAGTCCTACTTCATGACCGAACCCAGAAAATGGATAAATGATTACCTTTATTCAGAAGCCGATGTTGGGGATATCATGCAAGATCTCACCTCACAGGTCTCCAATATCCTTTTGTCCAAGTCAGGATCAGGCGATTCAGCTGCCAAAGATAGGGTTATGGGCAAGCTGTGGGTTGGCTTTAGTAATGCTAGAAAGGAAGAAATTTACAAACTAGAAGGTGGTGCTGACAGTACTCGGAAGCAGTTTTTGAGGAGATTTATTTTGTTGAGAGAACAACTTATTACAAATTATGATTCTGACTACATTGTAATAGATACAAGCCCTGGAATTAGATATTGGTCAATCAATGCATTGGCTGTTGCAGACATATTATTTCTGACCCTTAAAGCTGGGGATTTGGATATTGAAGGGACCAAGAAAATGGCCCAAGAAATATACAGTTCCTTTACTAAATTTGGAACCAAGTCATATTTATTACTAAATAGAGTATCAGGGTACTGTGCCCCCAGCCCAAGCGTGAAAGGCATAGAAAGTTCCAATAAGAAATCTATTCCTGCAACAATTATAATTGAAACGCCCCGACAAGAAACTGACGATATCCTTGCAAGAGAGG
>JBKPHJ010000476.1:0-9283 GCA_046729835.1 Thermoproteota archaeon | reverse complement strand
CAAGCATTTTCTGCCTAAGGATCGGTTTTCTTGACACAACTTCAATTCGTGCATGTCTGGACATTTTTCTTTGGAGTAATTGCAAACATTATTCTTTTATATAATATCCAAATTTCCTCAGAAATAATTGACAATGAAGATATACTAGAACTTACTTAGTACATAAAGTTGTGAAAATTGCCAGTGGTTTCTGGCTGTGATCAATGAAAATATAACCGGTTCCACAGGCACGCACTGATCTACTTCTCCGAAATTACTTAACGCAGTGCAATAATTCTGTGGACAGAGTCACAGATATAAAGTGTAGATGATTAATCAAAGAGAAGTAAAAGATGTGCCTAGTACGACTGACATAGTAAATTACAGAATGTCAATGTGAATCCAGAATTAGACAACTATTTGTGCGAGTACGAGCGGACCGGTTATACCCATGTTATGAACAAACCAGGTAGACCACTAAAAGAAGTAAAATGTTTGAAATATCCACAGTGTTTCAGCTTCGAGACAGGTATCCTTGAAATGCATTAACACTAGAAAATATTCTTCTGAACAGGCACAGTATTAAGATTCCTCCAAATATAATCCACGATATATTGAAGGACCTTACGCTGGCTCAAACGATACTAACCAACAGAACAGAAGAAATTGGATTATACATGAAAGGAAACACAGCATGAGCTTATGAGCCTATAGCTTACTGAATGGCGCCAGGTAAGGCGTTTTTAAAGCAAATACGATAGCCATACCTAGAAGTGTTTTGAAACTATTTACATGAAAAAAATTTGTATAATGCGGCTCGATAAATTAACGTGATCGTGAAAAAAAGCCGAAATATCAAAGTTTTAGGGGCGAATCTAACGGATTCTTAATTCCGTCCATATAATTTTGTAATAGTATATTAAGATTTTCGATTGAAAGCGGTTTTCTTATTATTTCGCTCACCCCTAAAGACATAGAATTATGAATCACGACGTCATCAATTTCAGATGCACTCATGAGAAAAATCTTTACACTCTTATCTGCTTCTCTTGCCTGTGTAGTAAAAGCAACCCAGTCAAGCTCAGGCATATCGATATCACAAAGCATAACATCGTACTTCTGGTCCTTGCTATCTTTGCTGATTTCTTGTATTGCCATCGAAGCATTTTGGTAACCATTGACAATGTATCCATAATCCTCTAGGCCGATCTTAATTCTGATGAGGTCATCAGGATCATTATCAACTAGTAACACTTGTGTAACTCGAGTCAGGTCGCTTTCTTTACGATTATAACTTGCAAGATTTTGGTCTATTAAACCCACCTACTATTGATACTGTGATTTAAGAATATATAGCGATATGCTAAGAAAATATGAACAAATTTTACGAGAAAGTGTTCCTCCTCCTTTCGTACAGCACGAGCGGTCTGCAAAAAATCCAGCTGAAAGAAATTCGGTATTCCTACAACGCTCTATATTCTATTATTACGGGGTACCCTGTATTTGAGACCCGTATCGACCCGTAAGCTGTACAATCGGTTGCTTCTTCATAATCATCAAGTCGTTCATCTGTTCATACTTCCTCAGAAATCGCATACCTTTTTCCGTAGTCTTGAAGGTTCTATCCCCGGGAGTATATTCAATCAGATCGTTCTCAACTAAAAACAACAAATAGTCTTTTAATAGTGTGTGCGACAAGTACGTCTTGTAAAGTATTTCGGTTTGCCTCATTCGATTGCCATTTGCCGTTCCAAGAATAGACGCAATTATCTCTGATCTGCTTCTGTGTTGCTGTCTTAGATCTTTCATCACAAATAATATCTTATGAGAATGATATTAAGAAATGTATTGTAAATTCTATAAGAGTTTTCTATATGATAATGATTCAGTAAGAATGAATTATACCTAGCCAGTCAATAATACCCGACACATATGGAGTCTCAATAAGGTTCGTTAATAATTATGGCCGCAACCCCCCATTGGCTTTCGTTCAATACTTGTTATCATGTACAATCCTGCGTCACTAGAATATGAGGTTGTGGTCGAGATTACTTCAAAAATATGATTGAGAACGCCGTTTAATCTCAGTCCTCTCCATCACCACTATTAAGTCGGCGAACCTCGCCTAGGCAAATACATTTTCAACTAGTCGGATGGGTTGATGTAGGATAAATCAGGTTAGCATAAACCTTCCCAAGTTTTTAGATGTCAAATACTTAAAACAAATTAGGAATCCTCCGTATCAAAACCTGATAGCTCTGGGATGAGATCTTTTTATATATTAATGTCCTAACATAGGACGGCAAAATGACACTGAGAACTCTTGAGAAGACAAAGAGCGACATGAATATTGGAATTTCTGAAAGAAATAGGGAAGGCGTGATCAAAATCCTCAATACATTGCTGGCCGATGAGTATATTTTGTACACAAAAACAAGGAATTATCACTAGAGTGTAATAGGATCTCACTTTAATGATAGACACAAGTTTTTTCAAGATCAGTATGAAAAGCTTGATGAAATAATCGATGAAATAGCAGAACTCACAAGAGAAATTTGAGGAATGTCAATATCTACATTAACTGAATTCGTAAAAGAGGCCAGACTTAAGGAGAATCCTGGGGAGTATCCTGGTGATCTAAAAATGATTTCCAAACTGTTAGCTGACCATGAACACGTTATTCGAAGCCTACGTTCAGACCTTGAATTATGTGATAACAAATACCATGACATAGGTACGAATGATTTTCTAACTGGATTAATGGAGATGCATGAGAAGATGGCATGGATGTTGAGAGCTCATCTTTAGATATCATTCAAGAAACTAGCAAATGAACTAACCTCAAGTGCATTTTTCGCAGAGTTGATTCGTGATTTGACTCGTGTCTGCACCCATCAAATCTCCAACTTATCTGCAAGACTATTCTTCAGCTTGAGTGTGCTCTCATCGATTTTACTTTCCCAAATAGCATTTTTCTTTTACGTCGGCAAGTTCTTCCTTTGGCAAATAAAAGAATTAACATACAACGTATATAGAAGTGCATTTATCTTTTGTCTATACTATAGTTTTACTATTAGATGATCGGGTGTTCCTCGAGGGTGGTAGATGACCAAGTGATACTTGCTTACTTCTATATGAAACGAACTTCTATATGAAACGAAACAGAGAAATGATAGTTGATTGACGGATGGTAACCAGCAACCAATGATCCAAAGCATGTGCTCAAATGAGAAGGTCATTGGCACTCCGTTGTGGGCCCTATTGCTTTTGAATGTGTGCTAATCCCAATCAAAGATTTGATTATCTCCCGGATACACCTCCCGTGTAATCTCCAGTTATTTTTATGATGGCGTCTTCCGAATTGCAAATGGCCTTAAGTAATTCTAGGCTTAGCCTCATATTTGCTACGTAACGAGTACCATTGTCGTATATTGCAGGAAGCCACCCTGTTTTCTGATATATCATATCTCTCATCTTTCCAGAGTCTGTTTCTTCATTAGTCGATATTTCAACCAAGTAGAATGGAGCTGATGATGATGAAGTATCTGTCGATCGTTTTTTTTCTCGTTCACGCATAAGTAGATCGTGTATGAGGAAGGGATCCACTTTAGGAAGATATGTTTGGTATAAGGTCTGTAATCCCTGGAAGACAATCCTTATTTCTTGTAGCTCATCGACAGACATTAACACTTTTTATTTATAGTGTAATTTTAATAAGTTTTTGGGCCATAACCGAGAAAATTGCCATTTACTCACGAATTTTTATTCATGCCGGATCTTGAACTTCATTGATTTACAAAACAAATGCTATGATAGTAGAATTCCAAAATAATTCATGAGGTTTTTGGTATTGTGTTTCTAGTAAAGATTCTATAGTGAACGTTCTTTCATCCAGATCTGCAGAGTTTATTGATTAGCTGTTACTTTGAAATAGATTTGTTAGGAAAATAGACTTTTAGAATCTGATCTATTTCTTCGTCAGTAACGTCTGAATTCCTGTTAGATCCATATAGGCTATATAGAAAGTCAAAGGCTTCTTCCTCGGTACAGGACACTAATCGATTTCTTAGGTCGCCTGCTAACCACGATTGCTGTAGAGAGCTCTTGGTTAGACTCTCTCCCTCTTTGCCTTCTTGTGAGGACGGTGGGGATAAAACCGTCCAGTGTAGGAATAAAAAGCCTTTGTTGGTGTTGCGCCTTTTATATAGTACTATTCCTTCTGTAGACATATGATAGGGAAAGTGGTCACCAACTGCAGCTAATCGTATCGGATCTACCATATCAGAAATTTCAAATATAATATCATTAGAGGATAAGTCATATCTACTTTTTATGAGATTGTTCAGATCATACGCGTGTTTGTCGTTAATATGTTCCTCAATGTCTCCGCTGGTTGAACCCATAACATTTTTCTCAGTTACATCACTAGATGATATCTATCTCACCACCTGCAGTTGGCCTAAAGTCGTTAATAGTCATGAATGCGCACATTTATTGATTTTATTATCGTTAGTCATTGAGTCGAGTTCGAAGCATAAGTGAGATTATCGCTAACGATCAGACAAGCATGCTCATAAATCTAATCTTTCAGGTGGTATACTACTTTTTCAACCATAAGCCCTCTACTAAGTGGACAAAAAATTGGTATGAAATACTTTTACAGTGAAAGTCGTTGCTCACCGGTGCGCAATAAGCGGTTCTCATATAGGCCTTACATATAGAGTTTTTCTCTAATGGCTAATTTTCATTTGAATTCCTTCATGGATCTAATATATATATAAGAAAAACTCAATTAATTGCTAAAATCGTTTGATATCTTAGTAGATTGACCATTTGCCGCCAAGTGGTCGAAGTAAGCTTGATCGTCTGATCGGACAAACTTTTATTTAGATAGAGTTGTTTTAGCTTATTGAATTGCAGGACCAGTGGGATATATCCGTAGGTCAGAAGGAGTATATTGAAGTGAAAAGCGGAGCGGGAATGGCAACGTCTTCGAGAGCAATCTGTGAATGTTGTGATAAGGGAAGGCATAATGAATGTAGTACTGTATCTAATTGCTATTGTGCAAATAATGGTCATAGAATGTTATAAAGAGATCTGTTGACCTGATAGATACGTAAAGGTCGTTTTCTAATCACCTATGGTTAGCTGAGCTGTTGCTATACATGACGTAACTCCCGGTTGAAGCATGGTCCACTATGCTATTATGAAGTTTAGTCATAGAAATTCTTTTAACTAGATCTATTGGATCATTCAATCCAAGGTACCCAGCTGGTTCATAAACCTTGTAACCAATAACCGACATCCATATTTGTACGGTTCTGGTCGTATTTTCATCCGGCTTCCTTGAACTTGTCTACTGCTTCAAGCCGGATGTAAAGGGCAACGACCGTACGCATGCGTTAAGGATGCAACGCACTCGGATAAACAAATAATACCGCTTAAAAATTAGATGCGGAGGATGAAAATGCTTATTCTTAGTCCGAATTAGAATCCTCACTGGGGGCAGTGTCTTCTTGGTTTTCTCCACTAGTCCCTACTGAAGCTGGTGGTACAAAAGACTCATTTAATGATGACAGGGAGGTAGGTAAGATCGTTCTTAGATCAAGGTCCGACCTAACATCATTAGAGTACTTTTCAGACTTTTCGGCATTGGTAAGTGTTACAATTGTTGATATATTCTGTAATTTAGGGTCAGTTAGAGTGCTTGCCAGCTGTATTGTACCTTCTGTGCTATTTAAAATAAACCCATTTGGAAAGGATGTTAGCTTTATTAGTGTGCCATTCGGGCGATCATAAATACCCATAACAGCGTTTATTCTCTGTCCTAGAACCGATTGATCTCCAATGCTGTAATTTAATATAACCTTCACTTGATTTCCTTCTGAATTAATAAGAGGGAGAGCAGTGGCTTGGTCAATAGAAATAGTACCCCGTTGTTGAGCAAACACTTCTGCTTCTGAAGAGAATGAGAAATACGAGTATACGAATAAATTAAAAGCTGCCAAAAGACCTACGATCACCATTCTGTTGTCCATAATCTTGGTTATATTAGTGATACACATTAATTAAATACTTGTTATAATACAATCATAGTATAAATACTTATTACTAATAATTACATTTCAAGGCTGCTGACAAATTGAAGAGGATGTGGCTTCATGGATCTGGGAACAAGTGGGGTAGCTTTAGCGAATGAGCTATTCATATAAAATCAATGTCGTGGCATTATGCTCTTGATTTAAGATGATATCGTCTAAAACTAAGAATCAATCAGGAAGTGATACATCGGTTCGGTTGTAACCACCTCTTAGATTTGTTTCTATTAGGAGAATCCCAATTGTGGTTTTGTCATCGGATAGCCTCAAGTCCTAACCAGCTATTTACAATTAATTATTCTACAACGCAACCATCCAATCTCCAGATAGGTTATATCAAATACGCCAAATAATATCGGTATTTTGGTCATTATAGTGGATGTCATCGGTGTCATCGTAATCGTTCATTTGTTTTATATCGCATCATAATATAGCTGTTCACCTTCTATCAACATGGCCTGCTAAGATTCTGGATGGGAAGGCGGATAAGTATCCTGATCTGTATTAATATTACTTACCTCAAGTAGGTAAATGGTGTAAGAATGAAGAAGAATGTATTTATCCGCTCCTGTAATGTTCTAGTTATAGGCGGCGGCCCTGCAGGTCTTCGAGTTGCAATAGAGGCTCATGATGCAGGTGCATGTTCTTATCATAAGCAAGAGTAAAAGGAGATCCTCATACAGTGATTGCTAGGGGAGGTATCAATGCGGCTCTTGGTACTCTAGATCCGAAAGATAGTTGGATGATAACATGGTGCCGATACACTCCGCAAAGGAGGCTTTCTAGCTGACTACCGAAAAGTTGAGGTACTCTGTAAAAGTGCCCCTGATGCTGTGAATGAATTAGTGAAATGGGGTGCCCGATTTGAGCCAGATTGGAGATTAACGCAGCGGTTTTTTGGCGCTCATACTTACAGGTGAATTGCTTCTACGGGGATTGGACTGGGAAAGAAATAATACGTGTACTAATGGAACAAGTTCGCCACCGGAAAATCAGAATTATAGACAATGTTTACATCATAAAATTGTTGAAGTTGAAGTTTGGAATTCTCCCCGAATTTGAAGAGCTAATTGGAAGAATAGGAATATCACTACTGGAAAAAGGATTTGATGGGCTGAAGCTTGAGCTAGAAGACAAAGTACAGGTGTCATCTCCAAATTCTGAAAATATGAATACCATTCATAAACTATTGACTCAGTATATCAAAAACCATAAGGCGGAGTTACAAAGTCATTTGGCTGGAGATAAGCATTACTTTTCTGATCACATTTCGATTAATGTAGAACAGGGGGCACCATAATAGATTAGGAAATCTTAACTCGGGCTGTAAACAACTCCCAATTTGTAAGCAACAATATCACAGATAATACTTCTCAAAGTTTAGTTTGTTGTTTTCAATTAATATATATGACTTGCATTTTATCACGTTATTGATCGCCACATTTTTTGTATTTAATTAGATATATATTCAACACACAGGTACATGTTTGGTAGTTCTGGGATTTTGGTAATAGCCGTCTTAACTTTTCCGTCTACATGTAATAGATCGAGTTCTATCCTTTCCCCATCCTTTTTTATTAGATTACCACATTGATTGCTGTTTTTGTTTTTTAACTTCTTCGTCGCCATTAAATATGGGAGTAATCGTTCGAAATAGAATACGCATCCTTTAGATATATCCACGATAGAGCTTTCAGAGCATGATCTAGAAATTCTGGAACAATAATCATGCCTATATTTACCAACAATTAATAGGCCACTATTACTTACCAAGGCAGCAAATGTCACATTCCTACTTGCAGATAATGCAGCCTCACAAACCTTATGTAATTGGTTTCGACTGTGATTCCCATAGTTGTTATTACATTCGAGCATTATTCTGTTCAAGAATGATAATTATACTATAATAACGGATTCGATTGAATCTTATATTATTAGATTCCATTGAGATACTATAATAATTGATACAAGAATTATTAGTAAAAAATACTATAGTGGATAGATATACGCATACTTTCATCCATTTTCTAAAGCAGACCAGAGTTTAGACATTTACTCATCACTGGTATCGCTTCTAGCTAGCACTCTTACAAAGATACCTATTACTATTGATATCTACTTTTCGTGGACGTTGGATGCCTAATGTCTACGATAGTATATAAGATCTTTCTCCTTTTCGGTAAAGTTCGATTAGACTGAGAGTGGAACCATTTGCATATAAGATTGATTCTTGTTCCCTTTTAGTGAACACATGGTTCCTTTGTATCTTGCTGTGATAACTTACATACAAGTTACATCATGATTATTAATCACATTTATGGCTCTTCTTTATTAAGTATCCTAATCTACTTTTGATATATTAACTGCCTCTAAAGTTCAGATCTTTCTGTTCCCTTTTCTGGATTTTTTGTAATAGACTATCAGCTTCCATAACAATTGCTCTAATATTGATCATATCCTAGATAGCTAAGTACTGACTTTTCGGGATCAAGTCTTATCATGTTTCTTACCGATCTCTGCCGTTCACCGGTAGACACATTATTACCCGAACTATCACTTCTCATATCAGCTATGATCCTATGTCTGCATACCCGTGGGCCATTCTCTAATTCTCTCAACCATTCATGTATCCTCTCATCGAAATGCTCCGGACTATTTCTTAGCCGGCGTGGATTAAATGGAGATCTCTTATCGATCGATAGTAAATTTCTCAAAGTTGTTCCCCGATGAGCATATTCTTGGGAAAGTTCTGGTTTATCTTTATTAGTATGAAGGCCAAAATAGGTTTGATATTATAGAGGAAGCGGAGAGCACTAACTGAACACCGGCCTATAGAGCTGGCCCTTTTACTACGTTACATTGAAATTGTAATTCTTGAATGAAAATCTCTTCATAATTAGTACTCATGATTAAATAGCAATCAAAGCAGATAAATCTAAGATATTCTCTGTTCCGCTCAGACGGAGTATTACTAGAGCCAAGCATGAAAAGGATTGAGGTAAGGAAGTACGGCGCTCAATTTGTATTGCTACGATGATACTCCGGGATGGAGACTTTCGATTATTTACGAAGATAGGATCGTGTCGATGATCGCGAGTTGCTATTTCGAACATTAGAATATTTCATTACTTTTGCGTCCTATTTCATAAGGGATCCTCTTGAATTATGTATATCAAATGTGCATCCAAATGATGTGAAAGATATGC
>JBKPHJ010000475.1:0-4436 GCA_046729835.1 Thermoproteota archaeon | reverse complement strand
GACCATCAACACGAATTAGTCCCTTGCCTTCATCAGAAGGGTATAGCGGCAAACACTTCGCCACAGTTCGACGTTTGCCTCTAATTTCAATTACATCCCCTGTAGAAGCGGTGAGAGAATCCATTGAATCATAATCAATACGAGCTACTCCTCTGCCAACATCTCTAGTATAAGCTTCAAGTACTTTTAGACTTGAACCGGTGTCTCCCATCCCGTTAATACATAATCATTAACTCCTTATACATTTTCTTAATTTGTGTTAGCTCCTTATAATGCAAAAGGCACCTATGAAGATAATCAGTTATGCTCGTACCTATGTACGCATTATTGCTAATCTTTTCCGGTGCATTTCTAATTCTGGTATAAGAGAAACTGCTTCTTTCGAGTCAAAGAGGTCCAGGGAAGATCACTGCACGTAGGAGGTTCACCACACATCAAGTAAAATCTTCCAGAAAGGATTCAAGCAAAAGGAGTGCAGCTAGTCCTGAGGTAATGTTTCAAGGTATAATTATGCAAGTTATATATTAGATCTGATAAATCAAGATAATACAAAATGCAGGGTAGATCATATCAGAGAACAAAGGAAATGGTAAAAAGATTCATCAAGAAAGAAAAAACATCTGACAATTCACGTATTCTGAACGAACTCGATATTGATTATGACACATTGATGCTTGTGCTCGCAGATCTCCGTAGCGAAGGACGTCTGAGAAATGTTTGATTTTTTATCGTTAAATGCAGTTGAGGCAGTTGAGATAATAACGTCATGATGAATTATAGGTGCCATTCAGTCCGATCCGATCCGATCCGATCATTGAAAATCAAATATATGCGGTAATGCTGCAGCAAAGCATTACCTATACTTAGATGTTGTTGATTATCGATTGTGGATTTTATTGGAATACCCAATGGGATTACACGAACGAAAATATAATAGCCATCATGCCACTAGTAATAACTGTGAGCATGGATACTCTTCGAGTATGCTCCTTTTGTAGCAGGAAAATATCTTCCAGTGGTAGCTTGTGCCTTGAATGCATGAGCAAATATAACATCAAAAGGTACGATTATGGCGATGATGGCTGTGGCTGTGATCGATGACTGATACAATTTGCTTATCCGTCGTGTTTAAACGCCCAATTCGCTGAATGAACCAACATTTATGCTGTCATTCGACTCATTTTCCAGCCATCAATATTCCAAAAAGATGTTGATAAGACGGTGAGAACCAAATACGAAGAGTAGGTGATAAAATGTAAGCGATAGTGTCTAGTATCGTCTACGGTAGAAGAGAATACAATTGGAAACCATCGAAAGAAACCAAATGAGGCTCAATAGTTTGACCTCCGACTTACTATACTGCAAGTTTAACGCTGGATAAAGACTTCTATTCGTTATCTTTTTCTTTCCTAGATCATTACTTTGTGTTTAGTGGAAACTAATTCAGATTGCTTTACGAATTTATCATCGAAGTATGATTATTCTGCCTGTAAATGAAAGATCCTATCTGGTCAGTATAAGTGGAGCTTCAACAACTTGTCCATACTTTTTATCAACCAGGTTGGCCAGCTTTCGCGTACTCTTCGCAGACCATCTTTACTGCCATGAAACTACCAGTCGTCGTCTTACCGCAACCAGCCGGTCCTATTACGCCAGCTACTCCTCCTGAATTCATACGCCAATTTAGTATTCTTAATTGATCTGGGTCGAGATCAATTGTCATGTCAATAGCTCTTGTGGAATAAAGATATCAGCTGCTAGTTTGGGAGATTTGTGTATCGGTCCCAGCATACTTTGGGTAAGATTGAGCTCATCTCTTAGCATTACAATTGGCAGGTGAAACAATTGTCCCTTTGCCCTTTTTACAGCGATCGTTGATCTGAAATTCAGAGTGAGCATATTTTTCTAGACCTCCATTACGCTGGCTCGCTAATACAAGAAAGCAGAGGCTTCCCTTGCTCCTTCCCTATTACTCTTAAAATTCTTCGTGGCTCTAATGGAATCCTTTCGTCATTTCTCGAAAAGTAAACTGTTTCGTCCAGATCCCAATCGTAAGTATATCCTGTATATATTATGCCAGCTCTTTCAAGCTACGAGAAATCTTTCAAGATATACTATTGAACTCCCATAAATAAATAGACGGTTGAAAAATTTGTAATATCTCGCTGCCATAGTGGACATCGTTGGCTGATCCCTTTGTAGATCGATATTCTTGTTGTAGATCGAGTATTGTCTATGTGAAGCGTTTAACGCTGATTCTACAAAATCATTGTCAAGATGAGCTGGGTTCGAACCATTGTGGATTCACGTCAAGAAGGTAACATCCTTCCATTCAAATGCTTTATTATCATATATTACTTTTAGTGGATGATCATGCTTACTGGATAAGTTAGCTAGTCGTTACCTTTGCTTGGACTATATGAGCACAAGCCCTTTATATTTTACCCATCATCAAGGTGGCTCAGAGGAGACCGTGAAGAGAAGGTTCGTTACGTTGCTATTAATGTTTGATAAGTCGTTCTGCAACTCCTCCAAATATCTCATTGCTGCCGATGAATCATTTTGCTGTATCGCTCTCATCGCATCCTCTACATGCAAGTTAGCTGTTTCAATGGCTGATGTTACCATGTTACTTTCCTGAGTTTCATCAAATGGGGGTTGTGGACTTGATGAGTAGACGTACGCAGGTGAAATCAAGCCAACAAGAAGAGTTATCAAATAACCAACGGTAGCAGACAACCCCAGCATTTTGTACATTAATGTAAGGTGTAATAAAGGAGTAAATATATAAACCTATTTTCATTTTGACCTAAGAGATTTTCTAGCCTAAAATTTGGAATGTAAGTATGCCAACCTCAATTGTAATCAATAACTTCAACCAAATCTGATCAAATAGCAATTCTAACAAACCTTGTTCATATGGCTTTTTAATATAGGATACCTGATAAGACATGATTAAGATGTACCATTGTGTAAGATCACCTCTGCCAGGTCGGAGAGCATCGCGTTTAATTTCCATTGCCAAGACGTATTGCTACGATTCTACATTCACCTATCCTTTAGTTGTGGCTAACGGAGCAGGTTGCAGCATTACAGACGTCGATGGTAATTCGTTCCTAGACTTTACTTCAAATATAGGATCTTGTCCACTGGGCTATTCTCATCCGGAACTTCTTCGAATATTGAAAGAGTACTCTACCAATGGTGTAAACAAGATAGCAGGTCAAGATTTCTATTGTGAAGAACATATCAGACTGGCAAAAAAATTGACTGGAATAACTCCACAAGAGTCGAAGGTATTTTTCAGTAATAGCGGAGCTGAAGCGGTAGAGAATGCGTTGAAGATAGCCTACAAAAGTATGGGACCGTTACCAGGTATCTCATGTTTCAATGCCTTTCATGGGAGAACTCTAGGAGCCCTAACATTCACTTTTAGTAAACCAGAACAGAAGGCAAACTTCCCAGAATTACAGGTCAAGAGAATAAAATTCTATACAGATGACAGTGAGATGGATATGGATGGTATTGAAAGTGTGCTAAAGAATAATAAAGTTGCATTCATTTTAACTGAAATTATTCAGGGCGAAGGAGGCATGAACGTTGCCAACAAAAAATTCATTTCTTGCTTAAGAAGATATGCAGATGAATACGGGATACCATTAATCGTAGATGAGGTGCAATCGGGAGTAGGCAGAACTGGAAAGTGGTGGTCGTACGAGCATTATGATATTAAACCCGATATAACAATTTCAGCAAAGGCGCTTCAGGTTGGAGCAACCATTTACAAAAAGACCCTTGATCCGATGGAAAAAGGGGTGCTTTCAAGTACATGGGGTGGCGGGGATAGAATTGATCTCGCACTTGGTGCAAAGATTATAGATATCATCAGACGAGAAAAGCTTCTTAATAATGCACGCATTATGGGCGAGAAGATAAGGAGGGCCTGTCACGAGCTTGTTGGAAAAAATGGGATCATAGGCATAAGAGGCATTGGTCTCATGATTGGAATCGAATTTGACGACAAGAATAGAAGAGATAAGAAACTTCTTAATTTATTCAAGAACGGACTCCTGCTCTTGCCCGCAGGTAAGAAATCTGTGAGGATAATGCCTCCTCTTGTAATAGAAAAAGAGCAGGTGGAGGAGGGGATCTCAATCATCCATAAGACGCTGTCGACACGAACATAGCATCTTATTATTTGCTGAATGACCTCGTGTAGAATAACTGACATCTCTATTGGTGAAGTTAAAAATTGGTTATGAAAACTAAAGAAAGATCCTTGTCAGTTCGAATATGTCTCGTGTCTAGGTTTCTCATGAAAGCTGTAAAATTGCAGCGTTGAGATTTTTCACGAATCTTCTAATGATTCTTATTGTGCCATTTAGATAGGTAAGTAGTAGTTGTTTTTCATTATGCATTCCAAAGAATGAAAAATT
>JBKPHJ010000474.1:0-1371 GCA_046729835.1 Thermoproteota archaeon | reverse complement strand
CTACGTTAACTCTGATAAACCCCATTAAACTAACATTATTTCATATGTATTAATACTTTTTTCCAAATCATACAAATGGCAATATTATATGTTGTTTGCAGCAGCAAGTGTGCGAATCATATTTAAGATCAGAATAACGGGAATCGAGTTGTAGGATATTAGTAATTCGGTAACTTGCCTTATTAATGAGGCTAATGAAATTATCAGTACTATACATCCATTTATGAGTGGCTCAGTGAGGGTAGCAAGCTAAAGAAGTTTTACTGTCCCATCCTTTTACCTTTGAATTGAGAAATATATACCGACTTGTGAATTCCGTGTCTTAACATTCCATGAGGCTAAGTTTGGATAAGTAAGAAAATCATATCCTGTTCTTCCAAAGCCCATCATATTAGGGAGAACTTTAAGACGATTTTACGCGATGCCTTTCAAATGAAAAGATCTATCTAGGTACTGACGTAAATAAGGCAGGAACATCTTATTTTAAGGATACTAAAAGAATATGCTCAAGAATCTCTAGAAAGTTAACGTTATAGGCTAAACTACTTTAACCATTGCATCATTTCTTTATCGGTTAAAGGGTATTCCTTTATTTAGGAACTATAATAATAATATTTGTACTATGAAAACCTACTTGCTAACAAAGAACGACTGCAATCTTTCTTCAAATATGAAATCCATGGATCACGAGACTCCAACTCCACCATCATGGAATCACAAGACTATATTGATAGTTGACGACCACATTGATGTTCTTATTACTATCAAAAGTATGCTTCAAACATGTGGCTACGCAATGAATGCATTTAATGACCCTTTATTGGCATTGGAACATTTCAGTCGACATTTGCATGACTACATTGATAGTTATTTCTGATATGATACTACCATCTATGTCTGGCCTTGAATTTATAAAAAAGGTTAGATCAGTAAATCCCGAGACAGTAACATTCGTCATAACTGCTTCTGATAACATAAAGGATTTTGACAAAAATATGTTATATGATTCAACGCTTATTGAATTGGATGGTATCATTCGTAAGCCAATCCTATTAGACGATTTATGCAGATTAGTGGGTAGGAAACAGAATTGAGCACCATTAATATCGATAACAAAATTAAGAATTCTTATAATAGGTATAGGTCTTCAACAAGGTTCTTATAATAGGTCTAGGCCAGCTTGGTCTTCCTGTAGCAAAGTATGTGAAGGAACAGGGGTTTGCTACATACGGATATGACATAAGTCAGAAGGCAATGCAACGTGCAGAAAAGATAGCTTCAATAAAGAGTGCTGATGATTTTAGTGAATTTGATGTCTACATCGTCTGCGTCTCTACACATATGCCAGACGATATGTTTACACCTCAGATA
>JBKPHJ010000473.1:0-1690 GCA_046729835.1 Thermoproteota archaeon | reverse complement strand
GTATAAGGATTCAAAATAAAGAAGCGATCCACAGAGTAGTCTTGAAGTAAGGTGGGATCAAATGCCTGGAGATGAGGAAGTGATTTAGACATCTCAGTTCTTATTTCTTTTATCGTTTGAAATGTCAATGAATACAACCTATCCAGAGTCTTATTATCAGGTACCTTTTTAGGCCATTTAAAAAGGAAGTATAGCAGATAGATTACTAGCATATACTCAAAGAGTATCCTCAACGAGGAGTGTGCGAGAGATAAGTCGCCTGGTACTCTCATTCTTTTCATAATCATCTTCATCCCAATTAGATACATTTTTGAGTTGATCTATAAGCTTGAAAAAAGACTCTTTTAACTTTGTAAGGTCATACAAAGCAGAACGCACTTCACTGTCAGAGTTAATATAGAGGTGATGGCGTTGACTGTTCGGCTTTTCCTTAACGACTTTTATACTCTTCTCTTCTACCTCAAGTACTCATAGTTCTCTTGTGATTGTTTTCCTGGATCCATATCCTTTCTCAGTAATGTAATCGATTAATTCTTGTTTTATTGCACCCGGATGTTGTTTAATGAATTCTAGGATATGAATTCGTAGTAGTTCGGCTCGGTTAAACTCGGCTGTCATTTGCGTAGTCTTATCCATATAGCATAGTGTACCGGGGTACTCCGTGTATATAACTACTTGTAATGCGTATGGGAACCATGATAATTTTTAACCACAAAGAACCACCGAAAAATACACGCTGGAACAAGATTGAGGAAAATGTGAACACAAGAAGCACAACTGAATGAGAAAACCGGGCATATCGTGAAGAAGAAATAACGAGTCAGAAGGCACACCCGGTTTAGATCTTGGAATACTACATTACCATGTCACATATGTGTGTCTGGCAATTGATAATGCAAATTAAATAAGCAGTCTTTCATCTAGAACCGTTAAGTGGTAAAAAAAGCCCAAATCGTTCATAACTATCCCTTCTGATCGTGGCTTATTAACATTGTATTCGATACTAAGCAGTAGAACCCTATTTCTTTGCATCTTTTTTCGTTCTCTCTAGTAGTTCTTTATATCTTGGACTAATAATTACATTAGATCTGATCTTCTATCCGGTGTACTCAGAACGCTAGTAAGCTGAGTCAATTTTACCTATACTTGATATATATTGAAGATTGAATTGACCGGTGAAAAATATTGTTGTATGCCCTGATGGGAAGATCCGTAAACAATAAAACTGAGACTGAAGAATGATATATACTCAGCCGTTTGCGGAGGCTTCTAAAACCCTCCTCCGTATTTCCTGTTCCATCTCAGCTGTTCTTATCACATCCACAAATTGTTGTGATTCTTTCAAAGCTAGTTTTCTAATGGTTTGTATATTTCCACTCATAAATTATTGTTATAATAATAGCGTCAAGTCTTTCTCATACTGTGATGATATTACAGTAGGTGTTTTCAAAAGTGCTGTTTATCAAAAAAAAGACAGATGACGTCTATACTTATTTGTAAGAGGTCAGCCTTATCATCATTTTATCATATTTCTCTAAAAATATTCAGATTTATACGATCACCTTTTGATTCATCTCATGAAAGCTTGGAAGGAATTAATTCATCTAAAAAACGAATGGATGAGAAATAATCAGAATATTGAAGTAATAATCATAGAGGAGAGTTTTGATTCACCTCATGACTAATACAC
>JBKPHJ010000472.1:0-14262 GCA_046729835.1 Thermoproteota archaeon | reverse complement strand
ATTTTTCCATGGTCTAAGTAAAAACAAGCGGCCCTCCTAAGACATGATCATATAAAAATTCTTTGACAATATATCCTTAGCGCAGGAATCACTAATGGATAATACTATTCTCTTAAATTCTGGCTTTCTGAATTTTATGATTAGGGATGGTCAGCTTACGGTTTGTAATTATGAGTTTAATGTTCCAAAATTGAGCTGGATGATCATTTGTTGTCTTACACGATTCAGATCCTCTCATTATTACTATGGACGGATCCGGAGGGCTTCGATCCCTCGATCTGCGGTTCCGAAGACCGCTGCGATATCCTGACTACGCCACGGACCCCTGCGATCACTTAGTGATCAAACAGTCAAATAAAAAGTATCGACGCAATAAACAATATCATTTTTTCGATGTAGATGTCGTGTTTACACATAGTGGTAGAATGTCTAATTATTAATAAATAACAATTTATCTTGGTCGATTTACACTTACAAGTAATAGCTTGAAGATTTCGATGAGGACCAATGGCGTGGAATATGCCATCAGGGATATAATGTTACGAGCTAGGGAATACGAGAAGCGCGGAAAAGAATTGATCTATCTTAATATAGGTGATCCTGTAAAATTTGGGTTTAGGACACCAGACCATATCAAGACCGCCTTAATTGAGGCTGTAAAGACTGACAATAATTATTATGCCGAATCCGAAGGCATGTTGGAATTGAGGCAAGCTATAGTTGAGAAGGAATATTCGAAGGGCTTTTACACAACAGAGGATGATGTCATGGTTACCAATGGAGTTTCTGAAGGTCTCGATATGGTTCTTGCTTCCATTGTTGACTCAAATTCCGAGGTGCTTATGCCTGGTCCATACTATCCTCCCTATTCATCATATACTAAATTCTATGGAGGATTACCGGTTGAATTCAGAATCTTTCCTGATGGGACCCCCGACATCGATGACCTTGTGTCCAAGATAACCTCTAGAAGCATAGCTATATGCATAATAAGTCCAAATAATCCTACAGGAGAAGTATTTGACGCGAAGAGCCTCAAGAAGCTGATTGATATCGCAGCTGAGCATGATTTATACTTTATATGCGACGAAATTTATGACAAGATCGTCTTCGAAGAATCTTTTACCGGGATAGGAAAGGTGGCATCCGATCTACCAGTTATATTACTTAATGGTTTTTCGAAGGCTTATCTTATGACTGGTTGGAGATGTGGCTACGTATCTTTGAACAGCAAGACAGAAAGATTAAACGAGTTACGTGAGAATCTTCCTAAGCTGGCAAGGGTAAGAATATCTTCCAATCTCCCTGTCCAGATAGCAGCCGTACAGGCCTTGAGAGGACCACAAGACCATATCCAAAGTATGGTAGAGAAATTGCGAATAAGAAGGGATTACGTGGTAAAGCGATTAAATTCGATCAGTGGTGTTTCCTGCCCCACCCCAAGGGGGGCATTTTACGTTTTTCCAAAGCTTGATTTGGCACCTCGCTGGAGTGACGACAAGAGCTTCGTTCTGGATTTCTTAAGCAATACTGGAGTTATCAGTGTTTACGGATCGGGATTTGGTAGAGCATACGGATCAAATCATTTCCGAATAGTATATCTTCCTCCTGAAGAGGTACTTGAAAAAGCCATGGACAAACTGGAAATGTTTGTACGTGCCTCGACTTGAATTTTCATATTTTTTCCTTTCCTTTTTAGGTCTTGATTATATTCAGAATCAGTAGTTCGATTTTTTTATCTTGTCCTCTAGCATGCACGTGCCCCTGATACTAAATCAAACACCGTAAGCTATAACTATGAAGAAATTGACAGCCCGGCTTTAACAAGTCCTTTCTTAACCAAGAACTTTTCTGCACTGATCCTCATTCAAACATCCACCACCTCTCCTGCCTCTGGGGCGTGTGTCTTGAACCCATATTTTTCTTGAATTTCTCTAGCAAACTCAATACAGGACCTCCCATCTCCGTGTACAGTGAGTATCTCTGGAGATCCTTGAATTCGATCTAAAATTTCAAACAACTCGGATCTGCTATTATGTCCTGAAAAGTCAAATTGTTTAACAGCCGCATAGCATTTGGTCAATTTACCCTGATAACTTGATACCCCCCTCTCTAATAATATGCGCCCAGGCGTTCCTTCTCCTTGGTACGATACTAAAGCGATACCATTTTTATTGCTCTTTGACAATTCATGCATATAGTACAAGGCAGATCCCCCAACCAACATTCCCGCGGGGGATATGATGACGCATGGTTCACTCACAACTTTCTTCCTTCTACTCCAACTTTTTATCCATTCAGCCCGCATTATGGCTTCTCTAAAGATTTTCGGATCCTTTAAGAAAGATGGATGTCTCAACATAATTTCATTGGCCTTTAGGGCCATCCCATCCATAACTACTTTATGGGGAAACTCGTGTGCTCTTAATACGCACGCTATTTCTTGAGCACGTTCGACTGAGAAAGCTGGAATAAAGAGCGTTCCTCCCCCCTGGATAATTTCGGAGGCGAATTCTAAGAGGCTGTGTTCGGATTCGTCTCTAGGAGTCTGTTCAGACTGCGAGTAAGTACTTTCAATAATCATCAGATCGATTTTGCCAACATTTAAGTCGGCTGGCCTCAGCAATTTCGAGCCCCTCGTATTTATGTCCCCAGTATAAAAGATTCTTTTGTTATCATGCGATATAGTTATTGTTGCTCCGCCTAAGACGTGTCCAGATTCGAATAAATTAATCTGTACGCCATTTATGGAATATGGTTCACGATAACTAAGTTCTTTAGAATGCCTCTTCATGTTTATTACGTCCAAATATTCAAAGGGTAAGTAGAATCCTGATATTTTTATCATATCTTCTAAAAGTAAATATGATAATTCGAAGGTAGGTGGAGTACCAAGTGCCCTAAGCCCTACGTCATCTGATAGAAATAAGGAAGGGACGTAACCAGAATGATCTAAATGCGCGTGAGATATTATAACCGCGTCAATTTCTTTAGGCCTAACATGGAGAGGAAATGCTGGTTCTCGATCTTTTTTGAGTAGAACTCCGTAGTCCATCAGGATTTTCGTTTGTCCAGTATTTACGAGGAACGCTGATCGCCCTACTTCTTTTGCAGCACCTAGAACTGAAACTTTCAATTTGTTTAACATCGTTAGATAGAATTTTTAAGTCTTTCATTTGATGCACATCAAAATGGTCAAAGGGAAGTATTCATGTTCTAACAGAATTTTATTTCCCAAAGTTTTACACCTGAGCTACCATTCATCGAGGAAAGCTCTTGTAGGAACCGAAAACCACATTGATCAAGAACTTCTTCAAAATCATATGTTTCGTTCAAGCCCATACTCTCTTCTCTGACTAACTGAGTCAAGGTATCCCTTACGCTAGCGGTAATATCTTTATCTCTGCTATAAACGTACCAAAGGTTATGAGCACCCCTCAACTCAGAGAGCCTTAATAGCGTTTCCTCCGATATGGTTGAGTAATACCTATTCATTATCTCAATATTCACGTCTTCCCACGATGGGGTTCTCCACCATGCTATGCGCTCGAAACCGTGACCTTCATATTCAGCTGCTAAACTCAAACCTTGATCCAACGTGGTAACTATTATCCTGGTACGGTTGGCGATTTCATCCCGAAAATCTATGCCAGGTTCCATCCACCCGGTGAAGACTAAGTCAAAATCACGGTCCAATCCCCACTTTGGATCCCAGATCTTGATGTAATGTGGAACTTGCATCCCTCTGTAATAGAAAATCTTTGGATCTAGTTCGATCCCCAACGCATTTGGAAGATGGTTTCTTATCTTGGTAAGGAATTCGCCATACCCGCAACCGACATCCAAGAATGAGGGGTTCGATGCGACTGTCTTTGCAATCCTAATAACTCGCATTACATCAACTTTGCGATAGACAAAAAAAGATCCAGAAAAGAACGGAAAACTAAACCTTTCATGGTGAGGAGAAATAGCATATCTCCTGAAATAAGATAGCGATCCGTTGGCCTTCAGAATCTGTTCTTCACTGTAGGGCACCTTGAGCACCTTTTGCAGATTAGAATGAAAATACAAAGGAGTCTCAATATTAAGGTTGAGATATTGAAAACCCCTAATAGATCATCCATGATGGTCTCATACGCATTTTAGTCTAACGTAAGATGTTAATAAGGCATCATCGATTTGCGAGCTATCCATATGGATCTGGAAGAACGTCTTCGCTTGGTCACCCAGGAGCCCACCGAGGAGATTGTCACAGGAGATGAACTTTATCGCCTTTTTCTTAATGTCTCCACGCCCAAACATTACATCGGATTAGAAGTATCGGGATTGTTGCATCTAGGTAGTTTGATATTGACTGGATTTAAGATTAACGATTTCTTAAGAGCTGGCGTTAACTGTACTCTATTTCTTGCCGATTGGCATAGTTACATTAATAACAAACTCGGAAAGGATTGGCATAAGATAAGCCAGCTCTCTGACTATTACTCCGAGGCATTTAGATTCTTTTGCCCTGGCGTAAACGTAATTTTGGGAAGCGATCTTTATGAAGAGAAAGGCTCTGAATATTGGCATGACTTAGTCTTGTTTGGTAAGCATTTAACTCTTGCAAGGGCTATGAGGTCACTTACGATCATGGGGAGATCTGATAGGGATAAGCTAGATTTCTCCCAAATGCTTTATCCCTCTATGCAATCTATCGACATAAGGGCGCTAGACTCGGACATCGTGCATGCAGGAATGGATCAGAGGAAAATACACATGCTAGCAAGGGAGATCTTTCCAAAATTGGGTTGGAAAAAGCCAGTAGCAGTTCATCACCACTTACTTCCAAGCTTATCCGAACCTACTCATTTCAACTTGCCTGAGACTCCCGATATGCATAAGAAATTAGCCAGTAAAATGAGTAAGAGCAAGCCGGAAAATAGTATACTTATCCATGACGACGGTGACGTCATTCAGCGGAAGATTGGCATGGCTTACTGTCCACCCGGGGTTTCAAAGCACAATCCTTTGTTAGAGCTGGTTCGATATATTATTCTACATGAGTTCTCAGAATTTGTAGTGGAAAGAGCTGCCAGACATGGAGGGACTATATCCTACTACGATTACACTCAACTAGAAAGTGATTTCGAAAACCGACTCGTTCATCCAGCTGATCTTAAGAAGGCGATTTCCATTTATTTAAACAAGATAGTTGAACCCTTAAGGCAACATTTCAAAGGAAGAGAGTCTATATTATTAGACTAGGTTCGTGAAGATTTAATTTTGAGCCGCTAATTGATTGCTTAGAGACATGTTGGAGACACGATTGACAATATGGCTTATAAATTTCTAATTCAAAGGGTATAGTATTTACTCATACTTTATATATCTACATTAAACCTAGAACTGGGAACATTTCGGTGTTCGTCATAGAAAACTATTCTGGGCTTACTTGACTCATTAGAAAATAGTTACATAGTTACATATGTGTTACAGGTTATAATCTTCATAAGAAGTCTTCATAACAAGTCTTGGATTATACTTATTTAATTTAGTAGAACCAAAGTTGTTAGCAAAAGGTGCATCAGGCATAACACTGTATACACAAGTGAGACCATACTCTGAGGTTGACAAAAAAAGATGGTTTGTGAGATACCTGCTGGTATCGTCTGTTGTTGTTGTGCTAGCGCTTAAGGTGTACCTCCTATTATTTGTGATGGATTTCGTTTTAGGCATCTACAGTTTCTTCTCTAGTTTTATTCTCCTAAATATCCTGATTTTCGCATACTTTAGATATCGAGATCCAGATGAAGCTCGTAAATATATCGAACCTGCGGACCACGCATTGCCGCTTTTTACTATTATCGTGCCTGTGAAAAATGAAGAGGAGAATATTCGCAATTGTGTTGAGTCATGTTTAAAACAAACCTATCGAAATAAGGAAATTATTATCATCAACGATGGAAGTACCGATAAAACTCCAGGGATTTTAGACTCGATCAGGAGGGAGAATTTGCACATACGGGATTTCTATATACTTCACCTCTCAAAGAGTGTGGGAAAGAAAAAGGCGATCGAGGCTGCTAGTCAGATAGCAAAGGGTAAGATCTACGCGTTCATGGATAGCGATTGCGATATGGAGCCCGATGCAGTGGAAACAGCCGCGAGGATCTTCATTTCTGATAAACAACTCGGAGCCCTAACTAGTCACGGTAGGGTACGTGGGGCACATGAAGGAAATATTCTGCAGAAATTTCAGGATGTATACATGGACAGCTCGTGCAGAGCTAACAAAGGTGCTGAAAGCACATTCTCATCAGTATCATGCTGTTCAGGCTCTTTGAGTTTCTACAAACGCGAGGCGATCCAAGATTTTATTCATGAGTGGGCAAATGATCGGTTCCTAGGGATGGATTTTAAATTCTGTACGGATCGACGAATGACTGCTTATGTTCTAGCAACAAGCCCTACGTCAAACCCATTTGTCAGCAGTCCCAATGTTTTAGAAGTTGATATTCCTATTCTGCAGACTGGCCATGATGATTTCGAGACCTTGAAGGCCACCATTGATCCCGATACAGAATACCCCAGACGAAGGATGAGGAATTGGAACGTAAAATATAGTCAGAAAATTAGAGTTAACGTAGGCGTTCCAAACACCTTATCTGCACTCATCAAACAACAGATTAGATGGAAGAAGAGTTTTATCAGAAGTCTGTCCTCAACAGGAGGGGTGTACTGGAAGAGACCGGCATACATAGCATTATTGTTTTATATTCAAACAGCTATGAAATTTATTAGACCATATATCGTATTTCATGCGCTATTCATGCTCCCCTTTGAAGGTGATCTTCTTTCAACAATCCTATGGATATCCGGAATTCTGTATACGGGCATGATATACGCTGTAGATTTTAGATTGAGGAATCCAGGAAACAAACTCTGGCTATACAGGCCTGTATTTACACTCCTTACCACATTTTTGTACACTTGGTTACTGCCATACGCCGCCATAACAATTCGAAATCGGTCGTGGAGATGATATTGTTTTATCCTCTACGTTCATCCAAGCACTACATTTCAAGTTGTAGAAAGTACTACCTATTTGCGGTAGGTTCCCGAACCAATTCGTATTTTGACTTATAACCTCTTGGGTTTATCATAAGATGACGATATGTGAAGGTTGATGTGTTACCTATGATAATCGTTGTTATCATACCCATCATCTGCTGATATTCTGGAAGTAATAATCTTTGGAGGTCTGTGATTACGACAGCTTGAGTCTCTCTATATGCCCCTTTGATTATTGCAACTGGTGTCTTTGGACTTCTATAGTTCAAAAAAATGTCTCTGGTATCTCTTAGTTGGTGGATCCTCCGCTTGCTTGTAGGATTATATATAACAGTCACAAAATCACCCTTCGCTGCTGCTTCTACCCTTTTGACGATGACCTCCCAGGGGACAAGTAAGTCGCTCATACTAACAACCGCAAAGTCTGTCATAAGGGGTGAACCGACCAAGGCAGCACAAGAATTCAACGAAGAAACACCTGGAACACATTCAACATATATCCCATTATTTTGCTCCCAATCTCGTTCAGCAAGAATTTCGTACACCAACCCTATCATGCCATATATTCCAGGATCACCGGAAGAAACCAGCGATACCTTCTTACCTTCTTCCGCCATACTAATTGCTTGATTTGCACGTTCAACTTCTTGAGTCATGGGATAGCGATAAATTTCCTTTCCACTAACTAAATCCTCTATTAGTGAGACGTATGTATCGTAACCAATGATAACGTCGCTCTCAGCAATAACTTCCCTCGCTCGGAAAGTCATTTGATTGTGGTCTCCAGGCCCTATACCCACAACAAAAAGTTTGCCTTTATTCATCTTAAAAAGCTAACAGTTTAAACAATTTTAACTTTTGCTAGACGTACTATGCTGACATCAAACAATCTCTTTGAGGTACTCACGATGTGTTGAGATTGAATTCGGTATGAATTGTGTTCACTACCTCTACGCAATCAGTATCTTTTACTACGAAGGCCAAATTTAGTTCAGAGGATCCCTGGGTGATCATTATTACATTGATATTCTTATTACCAACAGCGCTAAACACTCTGGCTGCTACACCTTTAATTCCTCGCATGCCTGAACCCACAACTGCGATGATCGCAACATCTTCTTTGACAGTAATTTTTTTGATTACCCTCCCTAGCAGAGAGAGTTCTAGTGTATTAGTTGCTTTTTGCAATACTTCTTTCTTGACAACCATTGAGATACTGGATTCTGAAGGACTTTGGGAAATCATCATAATGTTAACTTTGTGTCTAGCTAGAGTGTCAAAGATTTTTGCCGCAGTCCCTGGTGCGCCAACCATTCCTACTCCACTCACATCAATCAAAGCTGTGTGCCGAATAGAACTTATTGCCTTGACTATCTTGTGCGAGTCCTTACCCGGGTTCCGAACTACCAAGGTGCCATCATCATCTAGCTTCATAAAATTTCTAATTCTCATCGGAATGTTGGACTCAATGGCTGGTTCCAAGGCTCTTGGATGCATATACTTGGCACCAAACAATGCCATTTCCAAGGCCTCTGCAAAGGACGCTTCGCGGATGACTCTTGCGTCTTTGACGATCTTGGGATCGGCTGTCATGAGGCCATCTACGTCACTCCACAACCATACTTCGTCAGCTTTCGAACCAGCGGCTACAATTGTGGCTGTATAGTCTGACCCACCTCGACCTATTGTAGTGATATTACCATATTGATCGGCCGCAATAAAACCGGTAATCACTGGGATGATTTTCTTATCTAGTAACGGTCTAAGTTTATGCAAAACTTTCAATTTGGTAGTGTCCATTAGTGGAAGCGCTTCTCCGAAATTCGAATCGGTTACTATACCTACCTCATTACCCATAAGAAACTCTGATCTGCCACCTAGATCCTTGATGGCAAACGAAACAATAGATGTTGATAGTCTCTCACCAAATGAAAGAAGATAGTCTAGCATTTTTGGGGTAACTTCTCTCATGGGCAACATCCCATAAAGTACACTTTCCATTACACGAATAAGTCCTAATATGGTAGTCTTAGCTTCTCGTTTTGCGTCCTCTTGAAAGATACATTTTTCGATGATCGAAAGATGCAATAATTTCACTCTGTCCACAAATTCATCTACAGCATGTCTATCTCCTCTTTTTACGCGTTCAGACGCGGTCAATATCTCGTCAGTCACTCCCCTTACTGCAGATATTACCATCACAACATCCAGTCCCACATTGCTTTGATAGTTTAGTGCGAGATTAGATATATGTCTGATTTTTTCACCTGACTCGACGGCAGATCCGCCGAACTTCATTACGATTTGCATCTTTAAAAGATCCTCGAGTACTTATTCAAACGAGCGTTGTCTATTCTTATGCATTAGCTAGTCACGGTCTCCACTTTGTTAATCTTGAACTCTAGGAGCGAGATAAAAATGAATTCTTCCTACGTTTGCTACTCGAAACTCCAATCGCAGTGGCATTTTGGTAGAATATTCAGCAATGACCGAACCTCCTGTACTCGACACAGCCTTCGTAATTCTAGACAAATAATCAAGGCTATATGTAGCATTACTATTCTCTTTGACACTGATATCTTCTAATCCTTCGCTAGATTGATCCAATGTTATGTTTGCCTCTCCTGAATCTCCTTTTCCACTGAATATTATCTTCAGCTGCTCCGATCCAAGAGTAACATATTCAGATACAACCTGTATATCTGAAAGAACTCGATCCAATGTAGAAGGAGTGAGAACGACTCTTGAGTTGAAACTTAATTTTGGTAGTGGAGTTGAGCTCGATGAACTTTCGATAAGCCTCACTTTATATTCTCTATTGTATCCGTTCTTAATCCGGATCAATAATGTGGAGTTCTCTCCAATGGTAACCTCAACTGCATCCTTCTTGTCGCCACGCCTGATTAGTTTAGAAAATTCATCAATTCTCACACCAAATTTTATGGAATCATTGCAAGAAAATTTCTGGAATGCAGAATTGGGCCAATGGATATCGATGAGTGCTACGTGCGACGGATCCATTCCTCTGAATGATAACCCTTCGACAGTGGCCTCAAAAGTCGCTTCATCAACAAGAGTAGAAATTGCTGAGGTGACTACCTTCCATTCATCAGGGGATTTTGTACTAGCACTGAAGGTCAATTTTTATGATATTTGCTACCATCTGTCAACTTTAAACATTCCTATTTTGCACGATGACAGTTTTGATTTCAGGGAGATACTTCGGTCACCATCATGAATAATTTCTCCAGGTGTAGTTACACTCCGTACATCGGTAGAACTGTGTAGTAGCTTCATCTGCAGACCTCGTTTGCAACATCCACCAATATGCTGTCATATTACCACATTTTGCACATTGAACTGTTGTTGTCGGCATGGCGTTGGGCGCGTCTGAGTCCATCACCTTAAGCGAACTTTTTGAAATATTTCTGGGTCCTAATTGTCTGGATTGAAGTATCTCTTGTTCATGCGCTGGAATTTCGTTCCTCTCAGTATGACCGCATTTAGGACATATTACAATACCATCCTCACTCCGTGGTTTCATACGTGCTTCGCAACTTGGACAAAATTTCAGGTTGAAAACCACCCTTTACCCTTCTAGCTTGTTGGTGATACTCGAGCTCAATTCCTCTATGTAATTAGATGCGTTGGCTGAAGCTCCTTTGAGGGCCTCCATGGGATCCCCGCTTTTTGCGACTATTCTCATTATGTAATCCCTGATAAGTGGATGTTTCAGAATAACTCCCGCAAAATCAATATTTCTCTTGCTAAGCAATTCATGCTGGATTATCAACATTACTGAAATGTCTTCATCTCTTAGTTTTAGCTCCAAAACCTCATCGCTGTTTTCGAGCACTTCCGCGAGCATACGATAGAGACAACTACTTATTGAAGATATAAATGATCTCCTAATAATGCGGCTGCTAAACCATAGCGGAAATTTTATTTCAGAGGCTAAGTTAGAGGATCTTCAGACATCACCTGCAAAGAGCAGGATTATCCTCTTCCGACTTAGCTTCAGTATAGATGGGACCATTCGAGGCACATTTAATCAGGCCTGTTGGGAAAGAGCATATAAGAAACATGATAATTCCTTCCGTGTAAAGATTAGAGTGGTACTTAAGATGAACGATCAGAATATCTTGGAAGAGGAATTTATAAGAAAGGCAGTTATCTTTTGGAGTAGAAACCCGAAGATCCCATTTAAGATCTGGGTATTTATAATACAGGAAGATGTGCCAATGTATCCACTTTCGATTCAAGAAGTACAGTCATTGATGTTCGACGTTAATAAAACATTAGAGATCAACGGAAATGAACTCGAGAAACTAGGACATAGTCGTATTCATGCCGACGTTCGTGTTTCATGGGGGAGACATGATTTTACCGAACCAGTCGAACTATCCTCGAAATCAAACTCAATTAGAGTAATTTGATTCTATAAAATATATTTTCTATTAATACTCACTTATGGCTAATCCTGTCTATAGTCGCTGAATGCTCGATTCTGTTAAAAATGGATTACCATGAAATTGTGTTTTAGCCTATTCCGGCACAGATTCGCACACAATACGACCATCCTCCACTCAGATGAACAAATATCGATTATCCTTGAAAATCAATGTTATTTCACTGTCTGACTGTTCAACGTCAAGTAGTTCTTGACCCTTTATCCCATCAAATTTTGTCATGTGCATCATTAGTATTTTGGATTAGATATATTAAATTAGATCCGATTTGTTCATCAGTCAGGATGCACCAAGAATACATAAGGTTTGTCCATAAGGATGATTATCCTGATCATTACCGTACGCACCACCAGCGCTTAGGTGCCTTTAAGCTTAGACATTTCGAAATTTCGCAGGATGGTTAGGATAAAACGTTGAGAATCGCTAAGATAAAATCAATCGATTACGTTGGCAAAGAAGTTAAAATACGTGGCTGGGTGTACAGGCTCAGACGCCAAAAAGGAAATAGTTTCATACTCCTTAGAGATGATCGGGGATCCATTATTCAATGTGTTTTCCCCTCCTCCCAGTTTAATTTTCTAACAAGAGAATCCTCTGTACAAATAACTGGTATGGTAAAGCAAGATGCCCGTGCGCCGGAAGGAGGATTCGAGATTGATGGTACAGACCTTGAGATCTTCCAAATATCGGACAAAAATTATCCTCTCGGTGCATATCAAAGTGCAGAATTACTTCTAGATAATAGACACCTCGCACTTCGTACGCGAAAAATGATAGAAATGGCGAAGATTAGATCATCTGTTCTTAAATATCTTAGGGAATGGTTTTCCACTCATGACTGGATGGAAGTCACTCCCCCGCTGATAGTGAAGGGTTCTGTAGAGGGAGGTTCTACCCTTTTTAAGGTCAGCTACTTTGACAGTGTCGCATTCCTTTCACAGAGCGCACAGTTATATCTAGAAGCAATGATTTTCTCACTAGGCCCTGTTTGGAGTCTGACCTCCTCGTTCAGGGCAGAAAGAACTAGAACCATAAGACATCTGGCAGAGTTTTCACATCTGGAATGCGAGGCTCCGTGGGTGTCACTCACGGATCTTCTTCGGATCCAAGAAGACCTTATCAGGCACGCTATTCTTAAGACAATAAATGAACGAAAGGAATCTTTTGAATTTCTCAAAAGGGACTTAAATGAATTTAGAGAGGTAATGCATCCGTTCCACAAGATTACATACAACCAAGCAATTGATACACTCAGATCTCTTGATTTCCAGATGGTTGAAGATGACGGAAAAACTAGAACTATTCAATGGGGAGACGATTTAAACATCGATTCAGAACGAGAATTGACGAAGAAACTTTCGAAACCAATCTTTGTCACGGGATATCCTGTTGGCGTAAAGCCCTTTTACGTCAAAGAGAACACGGATCAAATAGGGACAAGCCTTACTTTCGATCTCCTGGGTCCTGGAGGATATGGCGAGATTAGTAGCGGAGGCGTTAGGGAAGACGATCTTCCTACGTTGTTGAACAGGATTAAAAGAGAGGGACTAAACCCTGTCGATTATGATTGGTACCTAGATTTGAGGAAGTACGGATCAGTACCTCATGGCGGATTCGGAACGGGAATCGAACGGTTGATTAGATGGTTTGCTGGCATTGAAGACATAAAGGATTCGGTTCTCTTTCCGAGAACCATGTCCAGACTCACTCCCTAACATGGTCCTCTGACAAATAGAGATCATATGGCTATACTCCAAAGGTGGAAGTATATATTCATCATACATTAAAGAAATCATTTCAGAAGTACCGGTGCGCTGATCTAATTGAGACGCTCAGTACAAAAGTTCGGAGTGGAGTAAAATTTTCTTACATATTCCCTAAAGATCCTGTTGTTCCTAGAGGAAGAACTGAGATCCTTGAAAGAATCGATGGCGCAGATTAATTTCTAGGGGTATGGTTGAAAGAAGAATGGTGGAGAGTGTCAGGATAGTCGTGATATTCAACGAGAAGCATTCATGCGTGGCGTTCCCGAATTTAAAAGGAAGACCGGACCTTAATGCAAAGTTCTATATGGATAGCCCTACTTTTCACGAGTTGTGTGTCGATTATTTTGCATTTCAATGGAAACATGCTGGTGCTTTTGACGAAAGTAAGTTAACTCATGAGGTGTGAACGTGATATTTGTAGACTTGGTTTCTATTGATGATCGAACAAGGATCATAGATAGTTACTAGCTCTAACATACATCACTTAAAAACAGGTATCGGGTGGCATATAGATATGCTGTTTCGTTCATTCACTGACCTATTATAGCTATCCTAGGTTTGATAAGAGCAATCTGGCGTCAATTTGTTCCATCTAACATAACAATGCCATCAACCATGCTTATCTACATGTTTTTATACACCAAGTCTAAATATGTAGATGTATGCCTCAGGCCTTTGTTCTCATGAATGCTGAACTAGGAAGCGAAGATTCCATAGTCAATGAACTCAACAAACTTGAAGGCGTAACGGAGGTATACCAGGTTTATGGCGTCTATGATATTGTGGCACAAGTTGAAGCTGACACGATGGAGAAAGTCAAAGAGACTATCACTTGGAAGCTGAGAAAGCTAAACGGGGTCAAGTCGACTTTAACGATGATAGTAATGGAATAGCCTCGCTGCATATACCATACTACAGCCGTTTATCTTCACCGGGTACTCTCAAGATGATTAGAGATTAAATAGGGCTCCTTT
>JBKPHJ010000471.1:0-3746 GCA_046729835.1 Thermoproteota archaeon | reverse complement strand
TCAACTTTTCCATTGTTCACCATGTAGCTTTGAACTACTCTAGCAAAGCGACCCCAGAAGATTTGTTTCCACATCTTTTGTGTTTCTCTGACGATATTGGCATAATGTTTTACTGGATCGGCCATGATCTTTTCTTCCATTCTTTTGAAATCAGCTAGATTCTCTTTGTATTTTTTCTTTGTCAAGCTGTCTTGATTGTTTACAAGTTTCTTGTATGCTTCTTTTATATTGTCAGTGATGTCTTCGTTGCTGATACTGCATATCTCATATCTCATTTTTGGATCCATGATAACTATTGGTTTCTTACCAAAGTTTTTCGCTAGAGCTTCCATACCAACTTCTGGGATATATCTAGCCGGTCTCTTTTTTGTATCCGTTTTACTCTTTTTTCTCATTTTCATTTCTTATCCACCATTCAGCGCTGTCAGTTGTGTTGCTGTCGGTGTCGATTGTTTCCCCACAATTAATGATACTCACAGTCTAAGTATATCTGTTTAGTTGGTGGATTGTCTCCCCATACTTTTGATCTATCTGTCTCTGAATTGAAGCACCACATAATGACTAATATGGTAGATATTTGAATCAGAGATACCTTCAAATGTAACTTTGTAATCTAAATTTGGGTTCTGTTGAATCATTTGGCGTTATTTTTGGGTGTTGAAAAATGGGTTACAATGATGAAGAATTAAATCATTTCAGTAACCAGCCGAATACCTTGTAACTCAGACCAACACCAACACTTATACCCTTAATGCCAATGCCCGCCTTACCTGCTAGCGTTTGTCCGTCTAGTGCCATATGCGGCTTCACAAAGTTGTAGTAGATACACTGACCCTCAGCAATTGGCGTCTTCATCGACTTCCAGCCACGTTGCACTTTGATTCTTTCTCGTATTGTTACATTGAGTCTTCTGCACGATTGTTATTTGTATGTGGCTTGTTGATTCCACATTTTGCAGTGTGCTTGACTTTCGGGTCAAAGTTAGTGCTTATACCCTCAAGATACGCCCGCCATGAATCTGTAAAAATCTCGTGTTGTTGCACGCTGCCATTGTTATGAATTGTTTCATTAAACGCTCGTTTTTACGCTAGCGATATTCTGATGCTCTGGCAGCTCGGATGCAATCAAGAGCCGTAACTTACGATCCCCGACAGAATCAATGTTACTTGTGCGCTTGCTTCATGACAGAGCCATTTTCATTTAACACATGCATTTTTGATCGATTTTTGCATCCAAATCTGCCAAGATTAGTTTCTTCAATCCAATTGTCATATCGTATGAGTTTAATGATCTTCTTAGTTGTATAATACTTGAGTTCAATATTGCAACTACTTGTTCAGATTGCTTTTTCTTCCATTCGAGTTCGATCGCATCGCCAGTAAAGATCCACATATAACCGTCCAACTTTGGGATATAATATAATTTCTATCATCGTTAGCTTGAGAATAGTTGTCTATGATCGTATAGACGATGAGTCGTTGTGAACAATCGAAAGATTACGAATTAGTGGTGCATAGTATATTGATAAGTCGTTGTTCTTAGCTTTATCTGTTATCGTTTATTGATGTGTCGGCACCAGGTTACTACAGACTGTTTCCGTTTGTTATTTTGAATGTATCATATTGATGATATCATAGACTTCACCTCAGAAAAATGTAAAATAAAAATTGGTGGAGATTACAAATAATACTATCCCCTTTTACATTGATCTGCAGTAATATAAAGAACTGCGGGCTATCGTTGATGTAGAAAATAATGGATAAGCTTCAAAAGACTAGTGTTATAGCTGTTTCAGTGACAATTGCTATTGTTTTTGCATACTTCTGGTTTACAGACACATTTGTTAAACCGAAGCTTAATGTATTTAGATTTGAAAACCAGTCTTGTAGCTGTTTTAGTTCCAGTAACTGCCCTTATAGTCATAGTTGTCACCGGCTATTGGGCACACATAGATTTCACAATTATACCCTTTTGGAACTGCATCATCTGGAGCATTAAATGGGACACGGCAGCCTGAATCGGGTGGTATTTACTAGTACCAGCGTCGGTGAATACTATACTATTTCTCAAAATTGGTATCGACTTACTCTATCAAAGATCAAAGTCAGATGACAACAACTAGAGCAGTCGATATCGAGCAGTCGATATCTTCAATAACAAGCCCAAACGATATGTTGGTTCTTATGAGTCTGATTTTGCTGTTTCAACGTCTTTCTTGCGTTCTTCATATAGTCTATCCTACTAATGAATGGATTTTCTTGCTATTATCAAATCCATATAGCGACCAATTAAATCCAAATACTGCTAACACGACTTCTGCAGAATCAAGTAGGGTATCGATCTTGTTCACCAATATGTCAGATTCTCTTAAATTATTGGAATTTTTCAGCTTCACATTTAGATCTTCAATTCTTTCTCTGACAACATTTTCGAACTCGATTGTTTCAGCTAATTCTTGTCGCTGTTTGGTTACTTCAAGTTGTTCTTGTTCATTAACCCGATTCAAAATGGATTTGACAAGTCTTGTGGTCCACTGTAGAAATTGAATTTCGTCTCGAAGATTGTCTATGTATGGCGGGTTTAGACGTACGTTTGTAGCTATCTCTACTTCTTCACTGAGCGATTCAATTCTTTCTTCCGTGATCTTTGCTAGTTTGTTGAGCTTATGCATTAACTTACAACAAGTCAAGATTTACAATATAATCAGTGATTACTAAAAGCGGTGGGAGTCTCTGATCTGAGACCATCATTATAAAGAAATAAAAATAACTAAGAAGGAGTAATACTACAAAAATGACATTAAGTCTTAATTGTAAAGAGGCGGGAGACCCTGTATGCATTCACACAATGTATGGAGAAACTGAAGAAGAGCTTCTTGCCAATGCTAAGAAGCATGGAATAGAAGTACATGGCTATACAGAAGAAACATGGAACGACGAAGTTTCAAAGAACTTGGAGCATTTTCGTAAACTAATCAAGACTTCTTAAATCAAATAATTGCAGCAAAATAAATATATTCATATTTTTTCTTCGGATGCTGCCCACAGATTTCAAGATATTAAAACGTGGAATTCTAATTTCTTATAAGAAAATAATACTCGGCTAATTTATCAACTAGTTATTTTGGTGACTATCATAATGTACGTGTATGATAAGCATTGTTACTAATGTCTAAGCGTGCTCGTACCAAACTTGAGCTCCAAAGAACAAGAGTTGAAGATAAGAACCTGAAGCTGCCGAAGAATTTGGACTATCGCATCAGAAAGAAAAAGAGTCTTCACATTCAGAGTTAGATATAGAGACCGAATGCCCACGTTGCCATGAAATCATGGAACTTCATTCCGACTTCGAAGTTTTAGCTTACTTATGTGAAAGCTGTAGCTTCGTACTAAAATGTGTCTAACCGTCAGAGAAATTGATTATTAATTCTATGAATTCCGCTGTAAGATTTTCTAAATTCTGAATCGGAGTAGCATACTTATTACGACGATCTACTAAATTGTCGGTCTTACGTTCAGACTAGCCAAAAGTCAAACGTGGTCTAACTTTTTACTATACACGATGGCTTTAAAATTGCACAATTAGCTTCCCAGAATGTAGAATTCCCATCTCCGGTGATTCTTGGTACATTTTTTCGCAAAGTATTGATATAATCATCTTAATTGCGTATTTCTGATGTCCCAACTAGTCGAAGATTCTATAAAACTATTCTGTCTTCGTTGCGGAGATGTCGGATTAGACTGTAA
>JBKPHJ010000470.1:0-1641 GCA_046729835.1 Thermoproteota archaeon | reverse complement strand
CCTCTAGGTTGTCTAGTGCCATCTTCAGTTGAGCATCAATATCATTCGGATATGCAGCTTTCCCTTCGGCGTCGATAGCTGCCTGTCCGGAGCAAAAAAGAGTTTTACTGGCGCCGCTTATTTCATTTGCCTGTACGAACCCATATTTATCCTGCCAACTCCAAGGATTTATTATTCGTCGTTCTATCATAGTTCTTCAGAAGCGTTTTATGTATTTAAAGCATTGAAAGAACAAAGAACAATAAGCAAGTCTGCAGGTTCACAAATGCAGCTGCACGTGTCCTAGGTGATAAACCTGTTGTATATGCTGCTACTGAATCCGAAAATCCTCTTTTACAGTAATAATTACTATATGAATATTTGTTACTTCAATAGAAGAAAGGACGAGCTCTTTTTTAAAGATACTAAGTTCTCTATGATTTCTAAATTTGGCTACGATTATCATGTATGTAAGTCCTGTGATATCGTATAACCTCTATTATAGCTGTAAAATCATACCCTAATTTCTCATGGTTAAGTATAACACATTACGGAGGCACGTATGTGGACGCGAAATTGAATGTTGAATAGTAAAGAACATATTTCAAAAGTTATGCTAACCCCTTCTATTCTATTTTTTGATTCCCCTTAGTTTTTAGTAGCCAATCTTCAAGCTAGCTCAAGTCCTCCAAAAGTAGGAATAAAACTTACTGATACCCAAATGATACCATTTATGGTATTCACATGATTTCTGATTGTAAATATTATTTTTTAAATATTAATATGGCTAAAACTAAGTGTTGATGAATCAGAATCATTGCTTAAATCTAAGCAATTATTATAAAATTTGTTTTGCAGAAATAGTATGTATGATGTATTCAACTGATCATGATGTCAATCATAGATTAATAGCAAGCCTTAAGCATAATCGGGTACAAATTTATTACTATGCAGGATCATCAGATACGATGAGATTCACGATATTTTGAGTACTAAAACGTAGATCCTAATTGGAGATCTAAATTCGTTGAAGACTTAATAAGATAAAGTTGTTTTCATCTATAATCATATGCGTAAGGGAATCAAATTTGGAATCATAGGTGTAATAGTTATCATTGTAGGTGTGAGTACATTTTATCTTGCTTTTCCTTTATTTATTTCGACTGAAATCGATGAACCGTTACCTGAAGGGGCAGAGCCACAATCATTATCAAATGAATTGCAGGCATTTATGGCTATGAGTGAGGAAGAAAGAATTGAAGCTGGTAAACTAATGAGTGAACAAGAGAAGAATCAGATAATGTCAGATTTCTCAAAGGTAGACAAAAGAATAGATGAGTCAATTGGACAGGTTAATCAATCATCAGAGTTTTCAGAGTTTGGGTGAAGAAGCATCTACAGCATTAGAAGGAAGCATTAATAAAAATGAAAAAGTATTGATTTATCCTTGGATAGGCGAAGGACTTTGCCCTGCTTGTAGGATTGGTGACGAGAATCTATGTGATAAGCCTAGATCATTGGGTATCTACGTAGAAGGAGGGTATGCAGAATATGTATTGGAATCAGCATGCCAAATTTATCAATCAATTTGCTGCAAAGATTAAAACTAATATTAGCAAATGTCGTCAGTTGGTCTAGTTCAAGCTACTATTACCTTTCCAA
>JBKPHJ010000469.1:0-2530 GCA_046729835.1 Thermoproteota archaeon | reverse complement strand
GTTCCCTGTCACATTCCCTTGCGCCGAAGCATCATTCGCTGGGGTTACGAGTACCGAGACTGCAATTGCGATAAAGGTTACAATTGCGACTAAAGCCATCATTTTTGCAATTCTCATAATCATCCTAAGGCATATTTCTAGTATATAAAGTATAATGCTTATCCAACGCTATGAAAAAGGGTTAAAGTGTTCCTTGATACAGGTTATATCTTACACTTTCTACTCTATGATACATTAGAGAGGGAAGTCCAAAACTTACTCGTTCTTTGTAAACATTGATCAAGTTTATTAGATTTGTACCCATGATTGGAAATATTGGCTTTGGTTGAACTTTATGGTAAGTAGATATAGCCTCATCATGTCTCCCTTTTCCATTTAACACATTTAGGTCCATGCGCGCTTTAACTGACTCATTACTATCATGTATATGACAATGAGTCGAAAAGATTGGTTTTCCTCCTCTATGGTTACATATTACATTATCTCGTCGAACACTTAGATGAAGAACTAACAGGTACATATGAATACATTACCCTGCGCGAGTAACATATACGTATTCGCGCGTACATTTTTCAATTTAGAGAAAAGCAGCACACCTTAATAATGTCGGCTATGCTGAAGTAGTTACATATGTCCATCACAGGTCATGTATGAGACTTACCGGAAGTCTCCATGAGATATATTCCATGTAAGTGTCTGATTGGCAAAGTCATCACTGGAATTTATGTTCAATCTTTTACCCTTTACATACTCGATCAGTAGATCATCTATTAAAAATATTTGACAAGTTATCGATCGCTATTACTCCTATTCCCCTATTTCTTTCTGTCGGATTGCGCTTCAAAATGTTCGATTACTTACTCGTTTTGTTTTTCAATTGTGTCAGTGTAGAACGACATACAATGTTCGTTAGGTTTTGAAGCATTATTTCGGCTAATAACAACTCTTCCTAATCTGGTCTTAATTCGCTCCCACAGTTACGGCACATTCTACAGTGCTTTACGTTGAAGCGGCCACAGTATTTACAGATGACATTCTCGCATATCTCTGCTATCTTCCTCAAGTACTCTTCTTCTTCCTTCGATACAAATTTTTGACTGTTTTTGTCGACCAATTGCCTTGCTAAACATGTGTCGAAGAGGAATATAATTCATACAGGAATTATTTTAGTAACGATTTATTTAGATAATAAGTCAAGGGAATCTATTTTTCGTTATTTAATTGAGAATTGATTCCTTCTCAACTTCAAGGAACTATCCAAAATTTCGAGCTAATGCCTATTGGCATATATATTTGCGCGAATCCCTGACAAATTATTAATAAAATGATATTGTTTTTCATACACGCAATAAATCGTTGGTTAGGTAAAGTCCCTTTTGGTATTCCCTTGGATATGCTAAATGATATCTTCGGTCTGGCACTTAGTGGACCTCCCTTGATTCCACCTTCCCCCACACGGCCCATAAGGACATTCCCCGAAGTATTCATTCAGTAGCCATGACTTTCAAAGCGATATCAATTTTAACTACTATTTTGCATCTGATACTACGGCTCAAAGATCGCTTATAGCTGGGATAGAATCCACAACAGAGTCTAGTAGAGAACTAGGATTGTCTCTAGATGCAGCAGAGGAAGAGCGAATTGTCCAGTAGCCAGTGAAAGGATCACTTCTTCCTCTTCTACGTAGAGAGACCCAGAGGCAGATAAGCAGGAATTTCACTTGTTAGTTTAAATAAAGGAGTAACCTCATACTTAGGTGACACTAATACGAGAGTATACTGATAATGGCTGCTAGATTACAGATACATCCGAGGCACAACAGTGATGAGATTTTCGACGAACATAACAGTGATTCTCATACTTCTACTACTGCTGATGATAGCATCTGTAGTAACGACAAGGAAAGGAGGGTCAGAGTTGGTATAGATGTGGGAGGTACATTCACTAAAGCAGTCGCAATAGATATGGTCACAGGAAGAATTATTGGAAGGTCAACTCTTCCTACGACCCATACATCATATAAGGGTGTTTCAACAGGTATTTTGCAAGCACTGTCAGATGTCATGGATCATTTTGAAATAACACCCTCGGAAATAGAACTGATATCCCATAGTACTACACAGGCAGTAAATGCTTTACTTGAGGGTGATACCGCTAAGGTAGGTATCATAGGGATGGGTGTTGGGTTAGAAAAGTCTAATATTATTAAACGGACACACATAAAGCACATTTCACTAGACGGTAAAGGAAAAAAGTACATTAAAACGTGTTATAGATATCTAGACACTTCTACGTACCTAGATGAGAACCGAGTGAGATCGACAGTTTATGAATTGGAACGAGAAGGTGCAAAAGTAATAGTAGTTAGCGAGGCATACAGCGTTGATGATCCAAGTAACGAAGATTTTGTGGAAGATGTAATAAGGAAAAAGATGAGAGAAAATGGTAGTAATGGTATTCCCGTTGTCGCAGCACATGATCTCACCGGAATTTATGGTCTTGAGATCCGGACCATGACTGCAGTGATTAA
>JBKPHJ010000468.1:0-1802 GCA_046729835.1 Thermoproteota archaeon | reverse complement strand
AGCCTTAATAGAGGAATTTAATTTACTAGACCCTAGGAAATTTCCTGCTGAACAAATTAACCTTTAGAATAAGTTAGTAGTGGTAGCCGGTCGAAATACAAAATCGAATGGTCTATCTTCACTTCGACTTGCTTTACTTGTCTGCTACCAAGTTAAGATAACTAGATTTCTCTACTATATGTAGGCATTAAAGGTCTGGCAATAACCTCTATGGTTCATCATGGTTTCATCCTTATATCATTTATCATTTATTATAGAGTTGAACTGCATTAGCCACATATGCTCTGATTTCTCTATCTGTGCTATGCTACATATCTTAATTCCATAATACAGGATTGATTTTTGTGCTAAAAATACTGAACTTAATTCTATAGCTGCATAACCAGAAAGTGTGATACATAGTAAATATGAACTGGAAATGCGGTTATAGATATAGCCATAATTTTGTTTATCTATAGATATAGCAGTACTCAAACAGATCCCTGGTCTCCGAAAATTTGATTGGGCTGAATAGTTGGGACTTATCCTGGCCTGGCATCCTTTATACCTAAATAGACAATATTGATAAACATACTGTTAGTCGGCTAGAGAATTATTAGAAATTCCAAAATTGGTTGTTACTGGGCATAACTATAGTGCAGAATAACGAGAGAGATATAGTGTATGTCGTGAAAACTGGATGCTAATACTCGCACTAACAATGATCTCTATTTTCCTTATTCTTTTCTAGATACAAAAAACCACTTTTGCTTTTATCTTTAAGAATATTGGTCCTACGAAACTTCGTCCATTAGGATTGATTTTAATGACAAGTCTGAACGTCATCTTAGTAGCCCCTCAATGTCGATTCTTCTGCGTGAGTGAGGTCAGGATAGATCCTGAGCAGCGTTATGCAAAGGAGAGGTACGTTTCAGGTATCGATGATATCAAGACAGGATACTCTATCAAGTTCTCAAAGTCAAAGCCTGAGGAGTTACATAAAATATGCATCGATGAATCACAACATCCAACAGCGTATGTGATACAGAAAGGCCATCAAAAGATGGGATTGCATGTTTCTGTGATGGGATTGCATGTTTCTGTTGATTCATTTCATGATTCGTGTAATGGAAATGCAGATGAGTCACTTAGGTTCGGTCATATTGCTTCAGCACAAGAGAAACAAGTCTTTGCAGATGAGAAAGCAGGTAAGATACAAAGACAACTACCACCTGCTACGGTCTACAGATAGACTAACGTGAATTGAACCTAGATCCCAAACCCAAACCTACGATGCCACTTTTTGTTCCTAGTTAGTAGTAATAATACCTCTTCTCTCTTTTGTATTCTAAAATAGAACCAAGTTTCATTCCCCTTTACGCCCTAAAGGTAAGTTGGATTTCTTCCGACGGAACGCGATCCAAATGCTAGATGCAACTAGTGAGAGAACGCAACCTATGAAAATGTTCTGGATCCTTTCTAAAGGTTGTTGTGTGAATCTACTACGGAACAATAATAGTAGTAGTACGAAACTATGAAATTAACCAAATCAACGTTCCCAATGCTATCAGGATTACTGCGTTAACGCCTCCACTTCTTTCCTGTAGTTCTTCCAGTTCATCATATATCTGCAACTTCTCTCTCATCTGTTTAGTTGCGTATTGGACAAATGCAAGGCAGCTAGAATCATCATATGTAATAGCCTGTTGATACTCTAACTCCCATTTATGCTCATCCAAATAGTCTAATAATATTTGCTGAGATTCTGGTTTTACCCCATCAAGCTTAACAGGCAAATTATACTCAAGCCCCCTGCTCATGAG
>JBKPHJ010000467.1:0-5552 GCA_046729835.1 Thermoproteota archaeon | reverse complement strand
ACTGGGACCTACTTACCCCCGGCATTGGCCTTACATGTATAGGAATAGTCGGAGTGGGGATAGCTCTTGCTGGCGTGGCCAAGACCTTCCTCGATGGCATGCATGCCGTGTCCCTTCTGACTCTCTTTATTGGGTTGATATTTCTTAGCGCTGGTATCTTCAAAGATGGATTTCCTAGGAGCTCAAGGTCCAAGTCCGCAACTTTTATCACACTAGGATTTCTAGTCACTTTCGGCGTCGCAGCAGCAGTGACCGTGAGTACAGCCGTGCCTAGCATTTATGCCTACATTGGACTAATGATAGTGATCTCAATCCCCGCCACCGTGATAATTGTAGCATCATACAAGCAGAGTCCATATATCAAGGCTATAGCGGTGATCTTTATTGGGGCTGCTGTTGTAGGTGGGGGAACGTTCTATGCCTTTGGTCTTGTCTCTCCAAAAACCCCCTCAGCGGAGGAGGCTGTCAAAGGCCAGGAAGGAGGCAATGCATCTTCAGCTGAGAAGACCCAAACGGCAGGAGAGACAGCACCGGCTGCTGCTGGTTCAGCTGCAGCATCTGCCAATACTACTGATAATGCACAGTCTGGTTCCATCGTAAATGTAAAGATTCTGCCAGGTGCCTCTGCCCAAGGAAACCCCTCTTATGATCCATCTGTCCTTAACGTATCAAAAGGTGAGTCTATTGAATGGACAAACGGAGACAACTCGCCTCATACCGTTACTAATTTCGGAGACCAAGGGAAGACTTTTGATTCGTCCTTGATTATGAAAGGCGATACCTTCGTTTTACAGACATCTAATCTAAGCCAGGGTGCTTATGATTATTTTTGCACCCTTCATCCATTTATGAAAGCTAAGTTTGTCATAGGAGGAGCTAACGGTACATCGAACAACATTACTTCATCTTCCAATTCTTCCCTCACTTCTAATAGTTCATCTGTCCCTTCCGACTCTAAGCTCGACTCAGTAAGAGCTTCAGATAACTATGGAACCGATTTGCAGTATACGATAATGTATCCCTATTACGGGTCGTATCGTGATGACTTGTTCTAATTTGATTATCGTGTATCTCGTGTATCTCTATACTCTGGAACAGTCGCCTTTCTCAATATTCATCAAGGATTTAGACCATACCGCAACTTGATTACCACGATATGTATATCTCAGACACATATGCGGCAACTTGTGCAACTAGCAGAATTTGGTTACCCAAAGGAGGTATGTGCATTACTCGAGGGTAGTATCATTGGTAGTAGATCTGATCTATCTCAGACGGCCAACGTAGTTGGTATAATCCCAATGCAAAACTCTGACGATTCAGTCTATACTTTTAGAATAGATCCTAGCGACCTAATTAAGGCTTACGAAGTCATCAGCTCCAGGAATTTGGAAGTGGTGGGGATTTTTCATTCACATTCTTCGGCAGCTCTTCCCTCTTCGACGGATATGAAATACATGGAAATAAATCCTGTAGTGTGGTTAATCTACTCAACTAAGTCACATAGCTCTGCCGCTTACATCCACAGTGATAAAGTAAAGAAGGTAGTGTTAAGTTCCCCTATACAGTTGGGCTCCTAAGACGAAAATTAACTTTCCTAGGGGTTTAGCCGTTCTACGTCTCTAGGATATAAGACCACTTCCCGAACATTCTGAGAGTTGGTCAAGACCATCATAAGGCGATCAAAACCCAATCCCCAACCTGAGTGAGGAGGCATTCCCCATTCAAATGCCTTTAAATGGTCTTGAAATCCCGCCGGGTCCAGACCCTGCTCGATGATTCTTCTTTTGAGCTTCTCTCGATCGTGTTGTCTTCTACCCCCAGATACTAGCTCAAGATATCCATATTGAAGATCAAATGAACAGGAAAGCTCTTCATTATTTTCCTTTTCATGAATATAGAACGGTTTCAGCTTCACTGGCCAGTCTGTTATAAAATAAAACCCTCGATGAAGTTCGCCGAGCTTCCGCAAGGCGGTATCTGATAGATCATCGCCAAAAGATACAACTTCTCCAATGCTTTTTAGCTCTTCTATAGACTTTTCATAAGTAAGTCGCTCCATCCTTAAAAAGGCCTTAGGATCGAATCCATTCTCATTCAAGGAGCCAAAGATTTCGTCTTTCGAGGGGCCTTTTTTTGCCTGAGGCTTGTCGTCGAGAGAAGAAGAAGAGTCTTTCACATTATTCCAGCTGTTCCTCAGCTCACCCTCGCACTCTTGTGACAATCCATAGACTACCCTTCGTATCAAGTCCTCCACAATTTCCATTACATCGCTATAATCAAGAAACGCTGCCTCAATATCTACGCTTGTAAATTCGGCTAGGTGCCTTACTGTATGTGATTTCTCCGCTCTAAAATAGGGGCCAATCTCAAATACACGTTCCAGGCCAACCGTCAATTGCTCCTTGTACAGCTGGGGACTCTGTGCAAGAAAGGCTTTCTTGCCAAAATAGTCGCACCGAAATAGATTAGCGCCCCCTTCAGTAGAGGTTCCAATGATTTTCGGGGTATTTACCTCTACAAATCGTCTTGACCTAAGGAAGTCACGAATGAGCTGCAACGAGGTGGACCGTAGACGAAAGATCGCTGAAACCCTAGGATCCCTCAAATCTAGGGCTCTTGAATCTATCCTCTTGTCCGTCGAGGACTCTATTCTTCCGGTAGGATCTATGGGAAGAGGATGAATGGCCTTAGATAACAGAGTAACTGTTTTTGCTCTGATCTCCGCTTCAATATGTTTTGCCATGCTTTTCTGGACTTTACCTTCTATTAGGACGCAACTTTGTCTTGGGATCTTTCTGACCACCTCCATTAGATCACCGTCAACAACGACCTGTATTGTTCCTGTAAAGTCCCGTAGTGATATAAAACCAAGTTTTCCAATATCTCGAATGTCCTCAATCCAGCCGGTTACGCAGACATCGCTGCCTATTAGATCGTGAGTTATGCAATCGGCAAAATGGGATCTATTGATATACATCATGGCAGATCAATGCGCCTCCCACTAACTCTTATCCCTGCTTCTCAAACTCTACTATGAGATCAACATTCTTCACTGCCTGGGCAACCTTCCTAATTTTTTCTACATCTGGGGGTAGATCTGATTGCTTGCCTTGCTTGTGACTTACCATCACCCTCGTCAGCTTGTTTCCGTCAGGTAGCCATACCAGATTCATATTCAGAACGCGATGAGGATAAAAGAGGTTTTCCATAAATCTCCTCTCCGTACCTTCTGCTTCTACGAACCACAAATTGGCATCAAATTCTCCAGCGAATTTTTGCATAATCTTCGGGTTACTTCTAATGGTAATGATGTCTGAGGTTCTAAAGAAGAGTATGTAATCATCATCCACTTTTTGAGATCCTACGAGAGTAAATTTGTTGATCTCTTGATCCTTATCTGCCAATTTTGCCAGCTTCATGGAGGAGTAAACAGCTGCTTGGTTCAGCTGACCTGAGGTTAGCTTTGCGTCACATTTCGAACACAAGATGCCAGTCCTTGCGTCAAACAGGCAGATCGGAGTCTTCAACAGAAACTTTGAGTACTTATCGTTTCTGCTATATATAACCTCTTGGCATCGTTAGTGGTGTATGTTCTCTCCTCATCAAATAATGGCTGTTTCTCATCTTCTAAACTAGTGACGTAACTCACTACTGATTTACTGAAAAATCGTTTTATCGTTGCAACTACTGTTGGAAAACCAGCTCAGGTTCAATACGGGAAAGAGAGATAGCATGATCATCTATTAGAGTCCCAACTCCAAGCTTCACATCGATTATATTGATTCCAAGTTCGTCAACTTGTTCCGAGCTAAGGTTATACCTGTGTTGTAATTCGTTTTTAACCAGCAGCTGAGGGTCAGATATTTCATTTAATGAGGTGGGCAGAGTAACCTCTAATCGCTTACCTAGGAGATCGGAAGGAATGCCCATAGAAATGGAACCAGAATTATTAGAAACGATGAAGGACACCGTTTGCAGTACGATCTCTTTGGGGAGATGTTCTAAGGCGTTTGCTGTGTAAAACACCTGGACATTGATCACATCGAGGGCGTCCATTTGTTGAGGATTATTTAGAATTGCTTGTGAGCTGTCCAAAAAGGAACCCAATGATCCGATATCTATTATCGGCCTTATTGTGACGAACCCTTCTTCAAATGGGTACGAAGCGTTCGCATAATTTAGCAAGCTTCGGATCTCTTTGCACATAATCGAGAATGAAGACCCTGATTCGAGGGATTTGACTATCGACGGGGATAGCTGGCCTTCGTTTGTGGCTACATTCCAACTTACCTTGATAGGGATCTCCTGTCGGTTAAGCACGCTGATATCTGTATCATAATGACCTGGTCTTAATGGACCTTCGTTGCCATAAATCGAACCACACTCGAACTTTACCGGGTAGGTTATATCGGCAACCTGCTCCAAGTTAAATTCCGAGCTTTGACTTTTCGCGGGCTGCGACAGAAATACCAGAGATGTAGATCGATTATCCGATCCGGCAAGAGATATGATCCTTGAGAAGGGATCTTTTTCTAGACCTTCTGGTACTCTTGTTTGAGTGATATTATACTTGCCAGGGGCGGGATTGTTCAACCATATCACGCCGTCAGTTACTGGGCTGCTGTCGTTCGGACCATTGTCAGTGACAAAAAGGTCTTTTTCTGTACCATTATCCTGGCTAAGCTCCAGGCTATAGGTGGTTCCGGCCAAGAGGGAATTGTTCTCCTGATCCAAGGAAACTATTACAAGTGAGGAATTTTGCTGTGCTTGTTTCAGTATCGTACTGCCCGGCAGGAAAGTGCTGAGCATGTTGTTGCCGTTCTGAAGAGCCATCGGCGAATTAGGTACCGCTGCTAAGGACAATGAGTTTGGAACTATTATAAACACGGATAATCCTTCTGCAAAGAGAATGACTACAATGAATCTATCTATAGACAAAATCCCTCGCCATGAGAGTAAATGTTTAGGTCCTTTATATTTAGCTTGTAGAACGCGTCACCACCGTCTTTGACACAATTTTGAGTGATACGAATTTCGAATTTCGGCAGTTCGGCCTCCACCTTCTTTCTTGACCTGGTAGGATATACGGTTCATATGGTACTTGTGATTTGTTACCTCTTGACTGCGACCTATGTCTACATTATCCGGCGTCAATCACAGGCATCAGACAAGGCTCAAGGTAGAAAATCTACAGGTTCATTATCTCACTGATCACGGGAAAATAAGGGCCGTAGACGATGTTTCTTTTGAAATAAATGATAATGAGTCTATTGGCATTGTCGGTGAGTCCGGCTCTGGGAAAAGTACCTTGGGTGCTGCTTTAATACGTTCAGTAAGCCCGCCCGGCAGAATCCTCGAGGGAAGAATATTCCTGGAAGGAACAAATCTACTGGAATTATCAGATGATTGTTTTAATAGTCAAATAAGGTGGAAAAAAATCGCCGTTGTTTTCCAGGGTGCTATGAATAGTCTAGACCCTGTTTACAGGATCTCTGAACAGATGCAAGAGCTGATGCGGGAGAACAAGGTGAAAGGTAAGTGTGACCAAC
>JBKPHJ010000466.1:0-6561 GCA_046729835.1 Thermoproteota archaeon | reverse complement strand
TTGCATTTACTCATATTTCTTTGTAACCAGAGATACAACATTCTTAATAATATCAGTCATCTCGTCTTTTTTGATTACACCTGTAGCAAAATGAGGTTTTCCGCCGCCCCTTCCTTCTATGCTTGCAATCTCCTTGACTATTTTATTGCAGTCAATTTCTTTCAGCACCTCATTTCTTGCTAAGACAATATTTGCAGTAGGATTTGAGGCATCATCACTATCATCATTGTGCACATTAGCAATAATTACAACAGTATTGTCGTTGACGATCTTCTTATCTGCAAAGGCTCGGATTTCTGTATCGATTAAATTGGTGAACACGCCTTGTATAATAGTTATCCTATTGTTTTCGACGGTATAAGGAGTTATTTTATCCAAACTTTTTCTACTATGGGTTTTTAGATCTCTCATTAATTTTTCGTTTTCGTTCTTTAATTTTTTGACTGTATTCTCAACACTGTTAATATTAGCCCCTATTTCGCTGCAAATATTTAATAACTTTAGAGAGTTGTGTGTAGCAGCTTCCTTAGCTTGTAGTCCTACTGTAAAATCTATCTCAAATATGTTACTACTCTCAGATACCCTTGTCACTAGGACGAAATCACATTCAGTTAGATTAGTTACATGTCCCTTTGCACAGGCTGCAAGATCATGATCTTCTATCTCTACTACTCTAACCTGATCACGTTCATTTATACGTTCTTCATTTGCTCGTAGTGTTGGAAAGCGCTCCTTTGCTTCACTTAGTGATGAAAAGGTATGTGATATGACCCTCCTTCCTGTATTTATAAGTCGATTTACACTCTCTTGAGCCTGTATAATCAATTTACGGTCTATATTTGGAGCTTTTCTAATAATCACAGTATTTATTTTATCGCGATGATCTACTTTGACTACACTTAATGTCTGACCTGCTAAGTTTTGCAGCGATCCTACAAATGCGTGCTCTGCAGTGTGTGCACAGGCAAGAAAATATTCAGGGGATTTTTGCATATATTATTATACCTAAAAGTATGGGCTTCTCAGATATATACAGAATCATCGACTGCCTAGTACATGAAGTTACGCAAGTCAGTTCCTTTCGATTTGATGATTCCGAATCATTCTCTTAATTTCTTGTGCCTTATGAAATCTCTTAATGCTCTAGCCTCCTCTCTATAGGCCCGTATAGTATGTTTCGTGCCTTCTGGACAGACAACCGTGACTGTTACTATGTTTGTTTCTGCGTGAGAGGCGATTACCTGCGGCTGTACATTTTCTATTTTACAATCCGCTGAAAGTAATCTTTGTAATTCGATAATAGATTTATTCACTTCATTCATTCGGATTCAAATTGGTACTATATCGATTAACACTACGGAAATGGTACGGTTAACAATTATCTAGCACATTATAGGTGTACCTGTATCAATACTGCTTAAAATTGATTTTCACTACTGTTCTTCTTTCAGTCGACTTTAAAAAAGTATTGTGATACCAGTGACGGTGATTTTTTTAGTTTGTAGGGTTTATAATTGTGATGCTAACATAAGTGAAGGCTAATTACAAAAAGACTTAATTGGTAGTTTATGAGCTGTTTCTAACACAAACATTGTACCCATTTCGAAACACAGAAACACAGAAAATTTAAGAGAAAATGAAAAATATGTTTGGATGACTCTTTAGTTCGACTTTGGATCTGGCGCCTCTTTCCTAACGTCATCAACAAAAGCAGCTAATGATAAAACTGTAGAAACATCCTGAATGCATCAAATATATCGTCATAACTTGTCGCTTCCTTATCTAACAAGCCTTCTCCATTCTCCACAGCGGTCCTTAAAGAAGTTATCAACTTGTCAAACCTTGGATTAATAGCAATCGAACCACCGTTATATTCTAACACTTTCTTAGTATGTGCTAGCATTCGTTTATGTTCCTTAGCAAAATGGACTGGGACAACAAACATGTTTCTCATCAAGAAATCCAAGTTATAGATATCATGATATGATTTTTTGTAGTAGTCCATTTCCTGTTCATAGTCTGCATTCTCTCCTAATTGGTATTTCAAAGAACGGATAAAGGAAGGATTTGCTCCATCGATTAGGATCCTACAGCCATTGTCAAATGTTATACCGTATTTTCTTACTAGACCCAAAGTTATTTGATTGAAGTCAGGTCTTTCAAACTCTGCATATGCAATCTGGATTTGATTATCAACCCATTCTGTAACAACTAGACCAAAAGGAGAAGATCCAAAGCCAGGATCTATTCCCAATGATTTCCTAGAATGCATATTAATGGCATCAGGATTGTATTTTTTACCCTTCTCTATGGCTAATCAATATCCTTAGTATGAAATACATTTCCTATTAATCCGAGGTACTTGAGGTTATACTCTCTTTCAAAAGATGGCGAGGCTTTAGCCATTTCTATTTCTTCTCTGGCGTAAATTCTATCAAGGCCGTATGTATAGTCTAATAAAAGCCGTTTGTACAGACAAGTGCCTTCTGGCTCTTTCTCTATCCTCTCAAATAGACCATCAGGTGCATTAGGAGTTGATACCATTATGATCCAAGGATTTGATTTTGCAATGTACCTCTCTGAGACATCTCTAGCCTGGCTGGTAATATAGTAGGAAACATTCCGATAAAGATGATAGTGAATGCTAGCACTGACTTCTATCTGTGACTACAGCATGTAAAACTGTGGTAGCACTTTACCAATAGTAGAAACGTAGACCTGACGACCCCGTATGTATGGTTAGTGTGTTATTACTATTTACAAAAATAATGTTAAGCTTACTGCAAACATTCAAGAGAGGTGTTTTAATAACTTGTAGAAGTTAAGAGTTTAGCTTTTGCTATTCATGATTTTATTGACATTTAAGACCAACTCTAAGATTCTCTACATTTTAGTTCATCTCATCTATATATCAAAGAGTATGGTCATAAGCAATTCAGCTCAGAATTAGTCCTACGACAAGTTTTATATCTAATGAAGCAAATTAGGACAAAGATACAATGACATTGTCTTCTTCTATAGAACGCCCTCCTGGACCTCACTCAATTTTGCCTGAAAACTTATTAATATCCCAATACGTAATGCATCATAATCCACGTTACTTTTCTGACCCTGACCTTTTTTATCCCGATTGCTGGACCAAGGAGAGCTTCCTAGGTTCAGCTATTTTCCATTTGGAGGTGGGATCAGAGGGTGTGTAGGCGAGCCATTTGCTTGGATGGAAGGAATATTGCTTCTAGCGACGATATGCACAACTTTATTTTGCGAATGAACCGCTGCCTTAATATTAATATCTGTCATGACTCCAGAAAGCTGCTTTACCACTTCACTTCCAACAGTTCCAGTAGCACCTGTTACTAGAATGGTTTCGATCATACTACAAGTTTAATTGCCTATCTATTTAAGAATGGAGCATTTCAATATGTCAACCACTTTCATAATTTTTCCTTTGACAAGTTTAAAGGAATTTAATCTCTGGTCCGATTGAATTCCCGGACCTTTATCAGATATTATATACTAGGATTACAAAGATAGATCCATCTATATATTTGACTGGAGTGGATATTGTAAATGAGAAGTACACATGTTGATCCGCTAAAAACTGCTTGGTCGCCGCCATCAGTATATGATGCAGCTACACAAAGGAACAGTCTTTCCTTTAGAGCTTGTAAATTCTTGGTGCGTTTTAACAAGGCAGACTGTGACCCTTGTTAATTCACCTATAAATGATGAAGGTCACGTAGCCGGCCTTGCTCGTACATACACACACCTAATTATTCCCGAGAAGGATGTTGTGAAAGATATTCTTTTGGCCATTGAATATCGAGTTCTCTCCATGAAAAACCTGAATTAGCAGACATATATACTCCACGGTTATTGACAGCATAGAATTCTCCAGCAGCCTTTGGATTTGAAGCAAGTATTGTAATGATTGTTCCGGTAGCTTCAGGAAGGCCGTCTGAAATCGCCTTCCAGCTTTCACTATCCTCAGAGTTATCGATTACTCTCTCAAGATTCAATCTTCTGTAATCTCTCCTCCATTGTTTTCATCTGCATGATTGGGTAGCCTTGAGATTATGTTTATCATGTGGTCATGTTGGCTGCTGCGACTCTTCTAAAAACAAGCATGGAAGCAAACACTTCAGAGCAACTAATCATCCTGTCATTAAGTCGGTTCAACCAGGTGAAAATTGGAATCGATATTATGTAGACGAGGGATTCAAGCGGTAAATATCGTAATCGCAAAACTCTTCCTATAAGGAATAAGGGTTATTAATTAACTAGGTGAATAAAAGTCAGTGGAAACAAATAGTGAAGTACAAAAAGATCAATTAAGAGAAAAGCAAAAATTTTGCCGCTTCCGAACAGACGTGACCGTCTACTAAACAATATAGAATCTAAGGTTATTGAAAATCTTCAAAATTTGGAAGGTGAACAACTTTCAATTATACGCGGAGTCGACTTGTATGGAAGCGGAGCATCGAAGAATAAACCAATCTTGTGACGATAAACATGGAATAATAATTGACTTTTCAAGTGAAAATAAACATAATGGTAAGCTGATGATCAAAGACAAGAGAAAAAGTTATGTAAGTAAAGTAATAACATTTCATGATAATAGAAAAGTTTGTTCCGATGCTGAAAAATGTGTAAATAGTCTTCATCTCCATTTGACAACAAGAGTAATTGAAGGTAGATCGGGGACATATACTGGAATATTGGAAGGTCTACGTTTTGGAGATCTTGATAATGTATTTTATGCTTTCGATCTGTAAGCCATTAGATAAGCAATACCGCCGCATATTACCCCTATACTTAATATCACAATAAAAAACGCTATAAAAGGTATAAAGGAAGTCAATATTGTTACATCTTGATTCCCCAGTTTTCCTTCGATAAAAAGTGAGAGGACTCCAGAACCAGCTAGGCCTGCAAATATCATAAGTATGGTAGTACCAGGACCTCCGATATTCATACCAAACAGGTGAATCCAAGCAAACATATTTGATACCTTAGAGAACTTTCTCTTCAGATTGATTTCCAAATGGTTATAAAATACAGCAGTTACTGCTATGGCAACAATAAGTATCAAATATAGAATGATTCCAATAAAGAACCATTTTGCAGGTCCTTCAAATGATAGGGACAGGAATTGGATTATATCGACATCTGTAGTTAATAGCTGAAATGCTACAGTGGCTAAGGCCATTCCAGTCATTATTCCTCCCTGGATTATAGCTGCAATAATAAACCTATTTCCCCACTTAGTGTTGAGGCTGTTACCGTTGTTATTATTATTCTTGTTCCTCTTCATTCTATACCCCTAGATCCTCTTTCTTAATATCACTCTTAGCTTTAACTTTAAGATATCTTCGAACCAACTGTCTTCATATCTTCTTAGAATCACTCTTATGGAATTGACAAACTTTGATTAATATCACCATAATACTACTCTGATACTTGGATTCTTATCATCATTTCTCTCTCGGTCAAGTCACATTTTGAATCTAGGTGTAATTTCTATATTTTTGAATAAATTTCTATGTTTACACGGGGAAGGAATACATTACTTTAAGAGCCTTTGTTATGTATAGTAGTGTCGAAAGGAAGTAAGTGTGTACAGATATGAATCGGAATTTCAAAGATAACAAACATTTTCTACTGTATACTCTTAAGTGGATGACTTTATACATAGTGTTAGGTTTCATCGCAGCTTTGATATTTCCATTTCCACTATCTCTAGTTGCAGCTCTAGGTGGATTTATGGTAGTGAACTTCTTAAGGACTCGCTTCATGTTAAAGAAGATGGGTATTAGTATGAAAGGGTTGTTTGGTTCAATACGTTCCACTGGTATAAACCCTTCTTCTTCGACATTTGGGTATAATCCGATAAGGTATTATTGCATGAGCTGTGGTAATGAGCACAAACAGATTGCTTGTCCTCAATGCGGCTCAAAGATGAAAAAAGTTGGCTAATACCTAGCAGCATGTTTCTATATCCGTACATCTGAAGGAAGAGACTTTAGAACTGATTAAAAAACAACGACTGTAACAGGAAGAACACAACAAACCATCTAATTGATAGCTTCATTCAACTGCAAAAAAAGCTAAGGTACAATATTCGAATAGGAAGACCTTTTGGATTATGGTGCAATTATTAGAATTGCTTCTGTTGTGGTATCCAGTAACGCCACGTCGATCCAGGAAGGTCAATAGAAAAATGCTTCACTCATGTAAAGGAAACAAGCAACATTAAGAAGGCCTAAGTCTAAGCAACAAAAGATTTTGTCAGGATCTCTCACTGAGTCAAGCATCTGTAGGTAGAATAAGGATCAACAATTGGATTATAACAAAAGCCAGCAAATCACGGACCTATCGATTAAGTGGACAAATGAGGCCTTGATTCATCAAGAGTTGGGCATCATGCTTTGGAAGAAAATCGCGGGCTAACACAGGATAGTAGACTAGGTCCCAGAGAGAATATTTATTTCACTCCCTCATGAGCATCTGGAAGCTCCGGCACCGTAGAGTCAAGGAAATACTTCTTAGGTGCTGTAAGAC
>JBKPHJ010000465.1:0-8260 GCA_046729835.1 Thermoproteota archaeon | reverse complement strand
CCTTGTGGGGTTATATGGAGATAGAGTCTGGGGAAAAATGGTGCTGAGGCGCTGTTATCGTAATGAACTGGGTGAAGATTTTAGTTGGAGAGTAAAACTGGCTCAAGAAGAAGGCGCTGGCATTACAAGTATCAGAGAAATTCTTGAAAATATCTATACCTATTCTCGATTCACTGATGAGGTGCGGCAGGCAGAGCATCATGGGATCATTATTAGGGATAAGGAGCATTTGCATTATTACAAAAGTTTTATTCGTAATTTCTCGGTTGATGCGATTCAGGAATGCTCAGAATTGAAATGCCCCGGATGCGGAAATTGCGTATCGATCATTTCAAATTACTGTCGGCTTTGTGGACTACATCCTGTGCACGAGAATAACTATTGATCTGATGCCCATTTCAAATGAATGAAGGATTTTTCATGATCCGTCTAAGTGATAAGGGCATATTGTAATGATAAATTAATTTCATTTCTCATATCTCGCCCTCAAGCTTAGCCAATTGTTTCTTTATCCTCGAGATAGTTGGATAGCTATACCCTTTCTCTCGATATAATTTTATCATCGATTTCCAATTTTTCAGACGCCATTTGGCCTGAGATTTGCTTACCATAATAGTCTCCTTTTTAACAAAGCTCTTTCTCCCTGGAAACAGATACCCTCCAGAAATAGCCATAAACCTTTTGTAGGCAAATCTTAACCCAAAAAGCAACATGCAGGATGGCAGTGATCTTATGTATGTAGACATCTCCTCATATTCTTTGTCTGCAAGTTTCAGCTTGAAGGTAAATTCTCTCAATATTTCTTTGTAACTCTTAGGTGCTATTAATATATTTCAAATCTCGTAATTTGAAATATTTGCCAGTATCGGTTCAATCCGAAAGTTAATTATATGATTCAAGATCCTCTCAATGATTAATGAACAATGATGCTCCTTTTATAGCTGAAATGATGGATAGGGTTTTTTCTGGTGCTGACATACGCTTTGACGACGCAGAGCATCTCCTCGATACAATCAATGTGCATCTTTTGGCTAAAGCGGCCAATAACATAACAAGGAAATTCAGTGGTACCGCGATAGACGTGGAAATGTTGCTTAACGCCAAATCAGGAACATGTCCCGAGGATTGTTCTTTTTGCGCTCAGTCTTCATTTTATGAAAGCGGGATAAGCAAATATCCATTGCTTTCTAGGGAGGCAATACTCAGTCGAGCTGAGCAGGCTAAGAATGCCGGTGCTACGAGCTTTTGTTTGGTTTGTGCGTACAGGTCACCACCAGAGAATGATTTTAATCAAATTTGTGAAATGATTGATTTTATAAAGAAGAATTTAGAAATTGACGTAAACGTTTCTTTGGGCTTTATGACAAAAGAACGAGCAAGACGTTTGAAGGCTATTGGGGTGAAGAGGTATAATCACAACCTAGAGACATCGGAGAGCTTTTTTGGACAGATTTGCCGAACACATCATTTTTCAGACAGAGTGAATACGGCTCGCATAGTAAAAGAAGAGGGTCTTGAACTGTGTTGCGGTGGTATAATTGGTATGGGAGAGACCTCTAGACAGAGATTAGAGCTTGCTTATTCTATTAAAGAACTTTTACCAAACGAAGTACCTTTGAACATTCTGATACCCAAGTCGGGAACGCCATTTGAGAACCTGCATGGTATTAGACCCATCGATGCAATCAAGACCATAGCAGTTTGGAGATTCTTGATGCCGGCTCCGATAATCAAAATAGCTGCCGGAAGGGAAATCTATTTCAAAAGTGATGACGAATTGGCTTTAAAGGCGGGAGCAAATGGAATAATTACGGGTGGGTATCTGACTACAGATGGGAACGCACCAGTCAGGGACATGAAGATGATCCGTGACATTGGTATCAAATCTGGATAACTATTATCGGTCTGTGGAACAAGAACTGAGACTTCTAAAATCTCATAGTTTGTATCGAAGTTTGAATATTGATACCAGTAATCAAGGATCACCGAGAATAGCACACAACAAGAGACATAGTATCTTAAATTTTTGTTCTAATGACTACCTTGGTATCTCGACTCATGCTGAAGTCCTGCAGGCCACAAGAAGATCAGTTAGACAGATTTCACCTTGTAGTTCAAGACTCATCACAGGAAATACGTGTGAATTGGAAAAACTTGAAGCCATGCTCTCGACACACCGCAACACGCAAGCAGCACTGGTTTTCCCTACAGGCTATTTGGCAAATGTCGGGACTATCACTGTTGTAGCAGACGAAAACTGTATCATTTTTAGCGATGAGCTTAATCACGCTAGCATTATAGATGGATGTAGGTTAAGTAGAGCTAAGGTGAAGATATTTGAACATAATAACGTTTCCAATCTTGAGCAACAAATCAGATCGGTGCCAGGATCCTCAAGAAAAATTGTTATCACTGAGGGCATATTCAGTATGGATGGCGATCTCGCAAATCTAAAGGAAATCTGCACCATTTGCAGTTCACATGATGCCCTTCTCATCGTAGATGATGCTCATGGAGACTTCATATTCGGAAATTCGAAGGATGGTTCCTACTCAGGAGTTCCCTCTTACTACGGAGTCAACTCCAAGGTAGATTTTCATGTTAGCAGCCTGAGCAAAGCTCTAGGTTGCTTTGGAGGTTACGTTGCTACTTCCAAAAGAATGCGAGAGTTATTGATAAACAAATCTAAGCAGTTCATTTATACGTCGTCCCTTCCGAGTCATCTTTGTGTCTCAGCTGCCACTGCTATACAACTCGCGAATAGGGGTTACTTGCAGAAACGATTGTTCCGCAATATTGATCTTTTTGGTATGGGTCTGCTTAAGATGGGACTTATCACGAATCAGCCTAGAACTCAAATCATTCCTATTTTAATCGGATCTGAAAGGGATGCTGTACGCTTTTCTCAACTTGCTATGAGAAAAGGCATTCTGATTCAACCTATTAGGTTTCCGACGGTTAAGAGGGGATCTTCTAGAGTGAGAATTAGCATTTCATCGTTGCACACAAAGGCCGACTTGTTGCAAGCCCTTGATGCAGTTGAATACGTTGCCCTCAAAATGAAGTTGGTTTAGAATTGTTTGCAGAGTATTGCAAAACTCGAATTTAGAAATACTATTTACTGAAAAGTAATTTCCAAAAATTATGCCATTACGAAACAAAAAACTCATCACAGCGTTTAATTCGGACATCAAAGGCCTAATCCTGGGTGGTGGAGTGAGCTCGTATTAATCGCTAATTATTGAAATGGGCGAAGTCAATCTTATTATCTTTGTCAGCCCTCATTCAAAACTCGAGTTATGAAATATGAGCTTGTGGTTAAGATATTATATAATTTAGAACCCGAGAAAATCTAGTTCGATTATTTTCTCTACTTTCGCTAAATTCCGATGGTAGCGAAATTTTGGGATCTGAATGACCTTCTTTACTCCTGTAAGTGTCGAGATTAGTGATCTGAGTTCATGGTGTACATTAGAAGGCTTCCTTGGTGTGTTGTTGATAATTATAGCGGAAACACTCACGCGCCTTTCCTTGCAAGCGTGAAAAGTAAGTAACGTGTGATTAATTGTTCCTAATTTTGAGGAAGCTACGATAATGACAGGAATTGAAGCCAATTTCACAAAATCTAGTAGCGTCTCAGTACGGGTGAGGGGCACCATGATTCCTCCAATACCCTCAACTACCATAAATTCATGCTTTTTAGACAATTGCCTTAGTTTTTCTAACGCAAAACCTAGCTTTGGAGGGGCTCGTCCGCTCATTTTAGCAGCTAGATACGGAGCAGTAGCAATACTATAGCAATATGGATTTAATACTTCCTCAGGATCAGTTACTTTTGCCGCTGCTGCCAGTTTCGATACATCCTCAGATTGGAAGTCTGAAGAGTATCTCTTATGAGATGTAGCGAATGGTTTCATAACCCCCACATCGATTTCTCTTTTCTTCAATGCGCTAGCAAATGCACACGCTATAACGGTCTTTCCAATGTTAGTATCTGTACCTACGACGAAAATTCCATTCACAGAAATCTATTATTAATCGTGTATATTTTATTTTCAGTATGTCTCCAGTTGATGGATATCATGTTTGGCATCCGTACACAGATATGGGTGAATGGCACCGGTCAGAAAACAGAGTAATAGTAAGAGGAAAGGGCTTCTATTTGATAGACTCCATAGGTCGTCATTATCTTGACGGTGTTGCAAGCATGTGGTGCAACCTTTGGGGCCACGGCGAGAAAGAGATCATAAGAGATATGGTAAAGCAAATTAGGACTCTCCAGCATTCTAGTCTTTTTGGTCTAGCGCATAAGCCGGCCATAGATCTTTCCTCAGAGCTAATAAAGCTGGCAAAAGGAATGGAACACGTATTCTACTCTGATGATGGTTCTACCGCAATAGAAGTGGCTATGAAAATGGCCATTCAATATTATAAAAATCGTGGTAAGACAGAAAGGAAACATTTCGTATCACTACAACACGGCTATCATGGGGATACTAGTGGGGCAATGTCTGTGGGATTCATCCCCAGATATTTTGCTGCCTATAGACCGCTGCTGAAACGGGTAACTCGAATTCCGAGCCCAACCGTGAATCTAAACGAACCTGTGCCTGATTTGGAAAATACCTTAGATGTGACTGAAACATATCTGAAGAAAGTTAGCAAAACAACCTGCGCATTAATAATGGAGAGTGGCGCACAGATTGCTGGCGGAGTGAGGATCTATCCGCCTGGATATCAAAAGAGGATAGCTGAGCTAACCATCAAATATGGAGTATTGCTCATACTGGATGAAATCGCCACTGGGTTCGGTAGACTAGGGAGCATGGTTGAATATTCTAAGCAAGGATCAGTCCCTGATATCGTTTGTTTCGGTAAATCGCTTACTGCAGGTTACTCACCGTTAGCGGTAACGTTAAGCAGCCCGGAGGTGTTTAAATCGTTTCTAGACAGCAGAGCAGAATTCTATCATGGTCACACTTTCACTGGACATCCAATTGGATGTGCCACCGCTCTTGCCAATTTGAAACTCATCAAGAAACGAGATCTTTTGAAAGATATCTCTTCAAATTCCAAATACATAAGAAAGACCTTATGCGAACTTCAGGAATCTCCAGTGATCACTAACATACGACATAAAGGAATGCTTGCAGGATTAGATGTGTCAAAAAGAGGGGTTGACGCAATTCGAAAAAAAACAGGGGAACGTGTTGATTCTTTTATCTTTAAGAACGCTTTAAACATGGGTTGTTATCTGAGACCGTTGGGTAATACCATAATTTTGATACCGCCCCTTGCAATTGACAGAAAAAATCTCAAACTACTTCTGGATACGATCGGAAAGCTCCTCGAACAAATAGAAAGATTTCTTTAAAAAAACATCTGCAATTAAAACGATTGTCGATTATGCTAGGTAGTCGAATCTACATATGTCGCAATTCATTGTACAAGGTTGCTTTTGAAATTCCCAAGTCCTTTGCGATTCTGGAACGTGGTTTGTTATCGGCCAACAGTTTTATGAGCCTATTTTTGTCGATTAGGACCTGCGGCCTGCCAATGCTTTTTCCTGATTCCCTAGCTCTCCTCATCCCGTCTTTTGTTCTTTGCACTAGCATTTCACGCTCTCTTTCAGCTACCCAGGTCAATATGCCAATCATTAATCTCCTAATACTCGGCTCTGTACTCTGGAGAAATGTTTCACGCGGAGAACAAGAAATTAGAGGGGCGTATTGTTCGATGGCCTTTATGGCATCAAGGGTATCCCAAAAGGTTCTTCCAACCCTAGATAACTCGTACACTAGAACTGCGTCTACTGGATCTGATTTTATGACATCTAACATTTCCATGAAGGCCTGTCTCCTAATAGCAGGAATCTTTCCACTTATGGAAGAATCTTCGAAATAGAAAAGTATCTCATAATCGTGATCTAAGGCCCACTTTTGTAATACGAGTTTCTGATTCATTACAGTCTGTTCTTCCGTGCTAACCCTGAGATAGGCAAAGGCATACAACATGGACTGCTACAAATAAAATCATTAACAAGTTTAATAGAGTAATTGTCAAACTAATAATACAAAAGATACAAAAAGGGGTCATTAAGTTTTTTTAATAGATTTGATAAGTTTTCTATTTTTGAAAGTAAAATAACCGGTATCTTTATCGGACGATTTAATAACGGGTCCTTTCCTGAACACTCTTCGAAAACCGCCAACGATTCGGATTTCGTCACATAGCACCAATATCATAAATTGTAATCTTATCTACCACTTCCTAGACACCGGAAAGCTCTTGAAGATCATTAACTGGCTGGGTCGTCTGCTATGAACAATATCCCTATATGTTATCTAGAACCCCGGGATCGTATAGTCAGAATCACCAATTTAACAATATGTAGAGATAGACGGTCACCACAATCTTCTGTTGTATATTCCATAACCACAATGATTGCATCAGCAAATTTAATTATTAATAAATTTTCATAAGCGTTCTTTCTCGGGTCGTAAACCTATCCTCGCCCTTATCATCGGAAGGCCCTGTTACATAGCACAACGTTTATTTTGTCCCTCAATATGCTTCAGTAATGCGCCGCTGTAGCTCAGCATGGTAGAGCAATTCCAGTATGGTTTGGAATACTCCTCTGGAGCTTAGCTGGCTGTTAACCAGTGGGTCATCAGTTCGAGTCTGATCAGCGGCGCTTTCCTAATGTACGGCAGTCAGAAGGACAGAATGTCTAAGGCTATAGCATCGGCAAGAAGATCCAGATGTCGATTCGCAATTATATAGCCGTTCTTTATCTCATTTGATGAGACCCACCGGTTGGAAGAAGAGAATAATCTTTCTTTTTTTATTTTGTTTTCGATCAGTTCTAAATCCAACTCTACCTCTTCAACTTCTTCTGATTGGGAATACTTCATCGTTAGAAGGACCTTTCTAACTAAGACTCTTCTTCCGAATCGTTGTGAGAAATCTCTGGCTCCTTCATCGATTTCTACCAATTTTAGTTTCATTTGGGTCGTATTGAGGGCATCTCTGCTCGTAAGGAGTCTATCATCGATAAATCTATCGTAACTCATAACCCATTTCCGATACATTATCACCTCATGTATATGAACTAAACCCATGAAGTTGCTTAAAAGAGAAATATATTTTACCATCAGGAAATATCCCGCAGTCTATCAATACTACCTTTGATCCGATTGCAAGATCACGATATTCTGTTATGGAACCCAATAAGACGACCCCATCCATATCTATTAATCCAACCATCGTTTCAGTTTTCTCCAGCCAAGATCTCGTAAACTCAATAATCCTACCAACTCTGCCTACGTTCACCATCGATGTCCTTCTATAACAAAAGGAACAATACTCGTACGGCGGCCATAGCTTTTTTTTGCAAAAATCACAATAAGAGACGATGAATGTTCCCTTTTTTATGGAATCCATGAACCGTTGCATAGCCTGGAACTATGATCGGAGTATCATGACTGCCGCAGAAGTTCCTGCGGCAGCAAGATTATGAACTAGCCCTACGTCACATTTGTCGGTTTGGCGTCTGCCTGCCTCCTGTCTTAATTGGCAAACTATTTCACATACCTGCGCAACTCCCGTGGCACCAATTGAGTGCCCCGATCCAATAATGCCCCCTCTAGGATTTATAGCAACCTCTGTGTTCCCGATGAAACTCGTTCCTTTCCCCCTTGAGGCAAAACCTAGATCTTCATACGCCATAATTTCCATTATGGTAAAAGCATCGTGGATCTCAGCTACCTCGATGTCTTTAGGTCCCAATTTAGCCATTTTATATGCATTGGATGCCGCTATTTTACTGGCTCCCTTATCAAAAATTTCTTTTATGTTGTGAGCAAAGCTTGCACAATTAGTCTGTTGTCCTATTCCATCTATCCACACCGGCTGATCACTATACTGCCTTGCTAGGTCTTCAGACACCAATAAAACTCCAGCTGAACCTGAAGAAAGGGCGCCACACTCTAGTAATTTTATCGGTTCTACCACTTTCCTAGAATTTAGCACTTCATCCAACGTTATTGGCTTATTGAATAGCGCGTTAGGATTGTTGACAGAGGATGACCTATTCTTGACTGCTACACTAGCCATATCTTCTTCGGTAGTCCCATATTCTCTCATATGCCTCCTAGCAAACATGGAGGCCCAATAAATAGGAGCAGAAAAAAAACCTCGCGACACATCCCAGATCAGTTTGCTCCCAGGACTATTACGCATCTCTGCGCCAACGACTAGG
>JBKPHJ010000464.1:0-1354 GCA_046729835.1 Thermoproteota archaeon | reverse complement strand
AGAAAAGAGTTTGTTTATAAACAGCAACAATTCAGGTTAATCGAAAGGCTGCATAATAAGCCATTCTGGATTTGGAATATTGATGAACACAAGCAAGAAGACATAAGAATCAATGGAGATTGCTGCCTTAGTCATATTATTGGTTTACCTCAGAAAGATGGAATTGATAAACCACTGTATGATTATGAGAAAATAATATTTGACTCCTTGATTGCATCTCCACTTGATACCAAAAATAGTAACGTTAATTCTTCTAACAACAAACACCTATGAATAAAGAAAGCAACTGGATTAGGCATATCAGAATTTATGCTCAGGTTTATGGCCTGGCTTTGTCTGAAAGATAATGCATTATCTGGTTCCCAAATGTGCATTGTCACAGGGCCTAGGATAGATTTAGCGATTGCTCTAATAGACAGGATTAAAGAGTTATCTGCATGTAGTAGCGCACCAACAGTATTTGATACTAAAGATATACAGATGATTAGTTAGCCAGCCAGGCTGGATATCATCAAGCTTGGTGGAATAGACAAATTATTTAGGTGACTGCTTCAGGGGCTTTGCAATACCATACATATAGACCTTATCATGACACTTTGAACATACAAATTTCCAGCCAGTAATTCTGCAGCTATACGAAGGTAAGCTTCGAAGCTTATCTGCTTTAGCATCTTGTTCTAATAGGTCTGCAAGTTCTTGTTTAGAATCCGGATAAGAAGTCTACTACGCCAAGTTCTTATGAACTTCAGGATAATGCCTTTCGGCATACTTCGCGGCCTTCTTCATTTCCTCAACATGTTCCATGTAGTTCGGCGGCCCAATCGTTTTTCTTCTTGATTCTATATCATCCTTTAATAGCTGCCAGATTTTTAGAATAACCCAATAGTACTCCTTTATGAAAATCTTTCCGTCGAGAAGATTATAATATATTAGGGTGCCGATCTCATTGAAATCACTTCTTACTATGTCTCTGCATATAGAGGACAATTCTTCTACATTAGCCCCTTCTCCCGCAGTAGGTCTATCAAGACCAATGATCTCGTACGACGACATGTTGGCATTTCCATAAATAACCTTTCGTGCCTCTCTATGTTTTACGTCATTTAGCAACCGGAAGGCTTCAGCTAGAGAAGCGAGACGAAAGAGCTTTCTTTGGAATTTGTATGTTACAACTGAAACAATAGTTCCTGCTGCAGCAGTTATGGCAACAACTAGTGGTACTGCGTTGGCAAGGAGAAGACTGGCGATATCGGTATTTGCCATAGTCGAATTAACCAACAGCTCTCTTAGCTAACTTGGCTATGCACCGACCTAAAAAGTATGTAGCCTTTTTAGTTTGGCAGCAAGACAAATC
>JBKPHJ010000463.1:0-2771 GCA_046729835.1 Thermoproteota archaeon | reverse complement strand
AAATAATCTGTAATATCTAATATCTACTGTATGTCTTGTTTCTTTTGGATATCATTATTATGCATCTGTTTGCCATAAGCAATTTCGTACTGTTGATACATCATTTCTTTCGTATTTTCAGCTAAATCCTTAAGCTCTGTTTTATTCTCATTATTGTCATTATCTAGCTCATCAGATCTTTCCGCATCCGCTATACCTAGTGTTTGTAGCTCATTTATCCACTAACCATAGCTTTCTGGATGTTCATCGATAGTAGCCATAGCGGTGAGCTTTGTACCTTAAACTATAAAAACCTTCAACTAAATAAGGTTTCTTGCCCTTTTAGGAAATTATTTGTGTGAGTGTCTTGCCGTTCTAAGCATCCTGCATTTTTAAATCAAGTCATCCCTTATATATTTTATAAGAGCAAATGCAACAGTTAAAATGTTTGTCTTCACAATTAATAGCAATGGCGAGAAGCTATGATGATTGGTGGAGCACCATCCCAGCTGACTTAAAAGAGAAAACTCGTAAAGGCGATGAAACAAATAAACCATTGTTAAACCAGGTCAATTATGCTCTTTTACATCTACATCTAGCAGGGAAACATGATGCCAAACCGTCATATGAAGAACTCAAGGATTGGCTGCATAGTGGTCAAGTAGATGTTATTAGGATGAACAAGTAAGAAAATAACAGTTAACCTACTCTAACCTACTCTACTCTAATATGGAAAGACAAATTGGATACTGAAGAGGATATAGAAAGAGTTGCTGAAAAGATAATGGAAGATGGCTAATCATATTTGTGAATGTAGTCATTGTAATTGCAAAGTAAAATTTGACTGTAATGAGAGTGATTGCTTCTGCTGTAGCACTACCATTTGTTATTTGGACTGGTACAAGATTAAGTAAAAGACGAGAGTCATTATTTTAAGCGAGCCAGAACTATGACACTGTTAGCACAGTGATAGGAGTTGCTTCTATTTTCCTTAATTATACAATTTTAGGATAATTCTTATTACACGCATGCAACTAACAAAGGTGTATGCCTCATTTTCTTTACAAGCTTATTTCACCCCGTACAACCTCCTTCAAGACATGATGATACACCTAAATCGCAAGGCATTGGAACTCGGAACAATACGAATTGTTTTTGCGGCGTCCATCCATATAGCGGAACTGCCACGAACATAGGGACCATATTTTTGATCGAAATTCATGCAATGCATTTAAGCTATTATTATTCAATGATTTTATTGAAAGCTGGTGGATTGAATGAAATATTGAAAGCTTTGTTACATAATGCTAATAAGGATACTTCAAAGGAGGAATTAGGGCAGTTGCTTCGGAAGATTGAGACTGACGCAACAGAGATATATCATGCAAAATATGGGTTAGACGAGATAATTAAATTTAATATTGATTATAACAACCATTCAAATATTAGTCTTATAGGTCGGCAAAGTGCAAAATCGCTTGGATGTTTAGGAAATCTATTAAGAAAAATTTACATTTGATGCATGAAAACGTGAGGATGACGTTTGAATCGTATTTAACACAATGTGGAGAAGGAATTACTTCCAATGATACCTAACTGTTGTAGTTCCAAACACAGACGGCAATTTAGCTCAGAAGAAATACACTTCTATTGTCAGCAAATCAGTAGTTTTCCATCAGCACCTATTCATACGCCGTTCCCCAGTACTATAAATGATACAATCGATATCAGCAAGATAGTGATGTTTGTTGAAAAATGTAATGCATACGCGTAATCAACACCATATTTGTCGTGTATGTACTTATAGAAGAAACCCAAGGGCAGCAACATAAGCGCTACACTAACTGTTACTCCCATCACCATATGCAAGAATGCCCATATTACGACTCTTTTTAGATTCGTCCTAAAATAATACTCTTCAAAGTAATTTACATGAATAAACGTGTAAACGAGAAATGGTAAGAATGGAAGAATGCCAGAGAACCCTTGATCTGCATAGGGACCTATTGCAATGTTATATCCGAGCCAAGACAAATTGAATAAGGGAAATTGAACTAGAAGTCCCAAAATAAAAAATACAAATACCACTAATAACGTAACTGTTAATGGTAGAAATACAAGACCTTTAATTCCTGCCCTTAGGTTCAGAATTCGTCTATGTGTTTGCTTTACAAATAGCAGAGAAGGAGCCATCAGTATAACGTAGATTAGTAGAAATAGAATGCTATTCTGCAACTCATATCCCAAAAATAAATTCTCGTAACACCAAATATAATCTAACCAGTCAAATTTGATTTAATGAATTTTCAACATCTAGCTGATGATTGTATTCTACTAAGCCAGAAGATCTTACAAATAATGACCTAACTTTGTTTTACATCGATATAAAAAATGATGCTAGAGAATTTCTGTCTCGGGATTTGCACATTCTATTTCTATGTTTCTTTATTGAAATCGTTATTAATTACCCTTACAATACAAATATACATATCAAAATGTCACCCAAGTTCAACGGGAGTAGTAATAATAGTGGCAGCAATACGACATCATCTGTTATTGCAATAACTGGATTAAATCTTGCTTTATCATATGAGAATGCAGCTATTGATAGGAAGTTAAAGATAGGCTAAAGCGTCATCTTGAGCAGACTCGAGAGCAACAAGAAAGACTAAGGGAGAGAATAAAGGCGTTGGGAAGCGTAGGAGTAGCGATAGAACCTACATATGAAAAAGGTAGGTTACCTATACCAGAGCCTCCTAGACAGCTAAAAATGATGATCGAAAGCACTAGTT
>JBKPHJ010000462.1:0-1997 GCA_046729835.1 Thermoproteota archaeon | reverse complement strand
CTATAGTATACTACTTTTTCGTATACCACTGCTGCGAAGACAGGGATTCGTTCAGAATAACGATCTAGAAATAACTGCTTAGAATCACATGTGGTTGTTTACAGTTGCCTTACAATTGTAAACTCTCATTTTTAAATAAGTGCTAATGGAGTGTGAATATATAGATAGATTATTGGATCATAATCATTATAACCGACCGAGCAAAGCATGAGTAGTATTCACTCTTGAATTTTTCCTGATATCTTTTCGCTTTCATTATATCGGTCGATGTTATGACGTCTCCTGTTTTCATATCCCAAAGGATTCGAGTTGCAAATCTATTTCCATTTTCTGTGACAATCATCTGAACTATGTCAGGCATTTCTACCCCAACTATTTTTTCCTCGAGATCGTCTTGGGCAAACTTCTTCCGTAGATCTTCAAATAGGACAATCTCAGCTGCAGTTCCATTATGTTCCGAGGAAACATTATCTAACGTCTTTTGCAACTTTTGTACCTGGTCAGCGAGCGTGGAATTATCATCTAGTGCTCGGTTAATCTGTAGCTGAAGTTCTGTCTCCTTTTGTTTGTGTTTTTCATCGTTATCATTAGAGTAGACTCAATAATATATTCCAAGTCAAATATTACCAATAACGACCGTTACTATGCCTTAGTTTTCGATATTTGTTCGAAAAATGCTTGCCCAGCCTTTCTAAGTTCATCTGGCGATAGATCCTTTTTGTGAGTTACTATTGACCACAAATGTCCAAATGGATCTCTCAAGTATCCAGATCGGTCTCCATAGAATTGGTCACTGACCGGTTTTAGCACCGTAGCACCTTCAGATACGGCCTGATTAAATACGGCATCTACATCTTTAACGTAAACATACATGCTAACTGGACTTCCGCCAATAGATTCAGGAGAAAAAGCTTTCATCTCTGTAGATTCTTCTGTTAGCATAAAGACAGAATCACCTATTTTGAGATCTGCATGCATAATAGTCTTACCATCAGGTCCGTGCATACGAAAACGTTCTTCAGCGCTAAACGCTTTTTTATAAAACTCTATTGCTTTATCTGCGTTTCTCACAACTAGATAGGAGTTGATCGAATGAAAGCCATCAGGGATCATCTTTGCGCCTTCGCTCATTATTATTTGACTACTATGTTGACTTTTATAAAGTCTTCTTTGTGGTCCTTAGGTGGTAAGTCTGTAAGCAAGCATAATCTAACCGCCGGATAATATATTTGAAATAGCAAAGACTTTCGTCATGCAGGGCTTGTCGAAAGAAATATTTGCAATACTCTATAGAGTTTATCTGGATATTGCGACATTAATAAGTGACCAGCATCTTTGATAGATGGTTTTTAAGCCAGCCGCCATCTGGACTTTTCTGTATTCAAGCATTTCTTTGCAATGTGCTAAGATTTCCTTGTGATACCTTGAGAAATCTACTGGATCACAAACATATTCTGCGTTAGGAATTCTATATATACTCAGAATGCTGCCTAACATGATATCATCTGATTGAAGTCAGGTCTCCAAAGTTACTGCTATCAAAGCCTGGGTCTAGACCAACAGACTTCAGGCAGTTCTAAAGAGAATGTCGCTTCTAATTATCCTTCAAAGAATTGACCTAGTCAACAAGAAGGCAAGTCTAGGATATTGGATTGGAGAAGAATATTGGCGTAAAGGGATAGCTACCGCAGCTGTACAACTCGTTATTTCCTACGCATTTTCTGAATTAGGACTTCAAGAAGACTATGCTTATGTCTTTCCTGAAAATAGCCCTCGATTAGGGTTTTAGAAAAAATGGAATGAACTGCATAGAAGAGATAAATGAATACCATCCTGTGTCAGGTATGTATCGAACTTCGATGAAATATATGATACGAGTATGTGAGAGAAACTATACCATAGATCAGTAGATTCTGTATCCAATTATAGGAAAATATTTACATTATCTCCTTTTCTGTAATCAACTGATGACTATTAACGTTGCTTTCATGAATCCT
>JBKPHJ010000461.1:0-6520 GCA_046729835.1 Thermoproteota archaeon | reverse complement strand
GAGAAAACTAATTGGTCACTGATGTTCTTCTTTTTTTGACGAACCGGATCCTCTATCTGTTCATGTTATATTAGGTGATATGCCTGGGGACAAAGAGGTAGGTTACAGAACATAAAGCTTAGGAAAAAAAATATAGTAAATCTTCTGAGATATGCCGGTAATCAAATTACCGACATTAGAGACTAAGATCCAAAACATGAGCAGTGATATGATAGATCTGGAGTGGAGAAAATGCGAACTGAAGAAAGTGTTACAATATTGATCTATCTATTTAAAACAATCGTCATCTAACATCCATTGTGCGGAGTCCAATGCTGACAAACGCATGATACGCAAACGCATCTAAATTTATTTCACAAGTTTACTGTTCTCAATTGAACTTTCTGGAAGTATTTTTAATATATCTGAAAATCTTTTTCTGAGGGTCACTATGCTTACGCCTCCCGCAGCTGCTATTCTTGCTTGACTAACTTTTGATTCGTGTTCAGTCAAACATGCTGCATACAATGCTGCCGTTGCGAGTGCTTTCGGATCCTTTCCATATGATATGGCGTCCTGCTTTACTATGTCTAACATGTCAACTGCTCTTCTGTATGTCTTTTGGGTAACATAGGCATTATCCGCTATTTTCGATACATAACGTGTTGCATCAACAATTGAAGGCCCAATTTTTAACCGCTTTGCCATTGTTCTATAGCATTTGCCTGCAAATATAGGATCGGCGTTTATTGCACTACATATCTCGCATAATGTTCTAGGTACATTCATTTCCTTGCAGGCAGCATATACGGAAGCAACGACCATTCCCCTAATGGATCTTCCTTTTATCAATTTGTTGTGAAGTGTTTTGCGATAGTAGTATGCTGCCCTTTCCATTAGGGGGTCTGTAAGTCTTAGTCTATCTTTCACGATTGCCATCGTAACAAAGGCATTCTTAAGATTTCTTATTTGAGTCCTATTGGTATTTGAAACCTTATCCAAGTATCTAATTTTGTTAACTTTACTTATTTGGTCTTGGTTCAAAGACGCACCAAATGCGTCTGTATTTGCATTTGTGATAACTGTGGAGAGTCCTTTGTCAGGGAAAATAAGCGAAACTGACATACCTAATCTCTCTTTGGATTTTGGATCATTTTCAAGGTTCATGGGTCTTTCCACTATCACAGCCCCACAATTCGTACAAACGGTTTCCCCTGTCGATACGTCGAAGATCGTCGAGCTCAAATTGCATAAATGACATAGTAGATCAGATGAAGTAGTATGGATATTTCCCTCAACCGGTTCATCCTGGCGTTGACTCTCATTTTGGACATAGCGCTGGTATGACATGGATTTTCCTCTGCTTCCGACAAATTCCATAGACGGCATATTAAATTCAATTCTATAAAAGAACTGGGTTTATATTGTAATTAATTAATTACAATGTGTTCATATTCAACCAATAGCCCTTATCGCAAGAAGGATAAGCACAAATTCACATGTCTGCAGAAATGAAATCTCGAGTACAAATGGTAGATATTTTGTACCATTTGTGACAATCTAGTCTGAAGGCGGGGTTATTCACCTAGACTTACCCATTGATAAATGAGTTGCTGATATTATGGTTTGTCGGTTCGATATATTCCAATCGATATTATAATGTTCAAAATACTATTCGATATCATTTTATTACAAAGGGTTAAAAGTAAAAAAGTAATATATAGTTGCCAATTGGTAAGGAAATTCTGTAATAATTGTAGAAGAGAATTGCCTCCGCATTCAAAGTATTTACTTTGTAAGGATTGTCATTTAAGAATTTTGATTAATGAGGATGAAATTCAGTATTATTCACGTCTTTATTACTAGAGACAGATTTGGTGAGAAAGTAGAACTTAGCGACAGAGTAGGCTGAGCATGGAAGTATAAGTTTTTGACGTCATCGAAAAGCCTCCGAGGTAATTCACTAATCTATTAATTTGCTAACACGCTTTCACGTAATAAGTCCCTCTATCTTTCACTATGACAGAGTGGAAGGTTTCCAGTAGTTTAAAAAAGCGGTAAGAGATATGAGAGAGTTATGAGCGCAGTAAGCGAAATAATGTCCAGTGAGAAAACTGTTACGATCACTGCAGATCCAGGTAATACAGCAAGAGATGTTGCCGAGATCATGGCTAAAAAAAAGATCGGCTCTGTTATAGTGATAAATAAGAAAATGGAGCCTATCGGTATTATCACTGAAAGAGATCTGGTCAGACGGGTGTGTTTGGAAGACGTAAAAGCAAGTAGGTTGGAAGTCGAAGAAATAATGTCGTCCCCCTTGATTACCATTATGGCGTATGATTCGGTGGATACTGCCTCTAGAATTATGACCGAAAATCAGATTAAGCATCTCGTCGTTTTAGAAGAAGATAATAGAATAGGGGGGTTGCTTAGCGTCACAGATATTACGAAACATTTGGCAGAAATCCTTCTTAATGATTACAACAGATATAGGTCCCTACGATCGTTAATTGGCATGACAAGTGGGACTTCAACTGCTCGTGATGGCAAGAAACAAGTTCATTAATTTAGCACAAATAATGATTAATATGGTAGATATTTGAATGATCGATGATAATTATAAAAACATCTTAAGAACTTTAATCGTATGACAACGTTACCGAACTAGCGCAGACCTGGCTGAACAAATGTGATCTTTTGAGACCACTGGATTTAATTCAAAATATTTGATTAGACAGAATAAAGCTTAGGTCACACGTTGTTAGTTGATGGGGGAGTAGTTAGTCGACGAAGAGTTCTAAAGAGACCATTTGTTGATAGAATATCAAACATCTTAGACAATATTCCATTTAGATAGATCTGACGATTTTTTACAGCTTTTCACATCCGGTGCAGACTTGACAGCTTAGCCGAACATATTCAATCCGGGGAACTTACCATTAGGCTTGAATTATTAACTATCTCTTTAGCTTCTTGAGTTAAATTTTTAATAATTGGTTGACCTACATCCAGAATCGTTTCAAAACCGCTTATTAATCCAGACGAGAAGGTCTTCCATCCCAGGCCAATAAGTGCTAGAAAAACCACAACGATAAGAAGCAGCGTAAATAGGCCCATCGTTTATAAATTGATAATCAAATTAATGAGCTTTAAGATTCCGTAACTAATTATACATAAAACTATACTGTAAAATTATTAGAGAAACTTTTTGTGAGACTTAAATATAGAAATTATCTGCGGCGGACCTACTTAGAATACAAACCCGTGATTCATATATCCACATTCGATGTTTGTACTATGATTCAAGCGTATGACAACTTATAAAAGCTAAGTTTGCGATCAAAGCATTTTGGGATCGAAATGGGATTGGTTAGACTTAATATAGTATATGATTTGATGCAAACAACCAAAATCTCTTCTAATGTATAAAAAAAGAAAATGATAAGATTCTACAACGTATCAATCAAGTCTGTTTTGTGATTTGTAATTCATGTTATTGGTGGTGCATCTTACTTCGATATTGATGATTTAGAATCTTTATCTGCATCATCATCACATGTTCTTGACTGCCACATTTGTAACTCGCATAATACTGAACTCATACCCGTCTCGACTGACGAATCATTTAAAATAGAACATAGTCTGACTCGGGGAATGGAGATAGAATTCTATAAGAGTAACAATGTTGTGGAAAGATCGTTCGACTATATGTAAAGCATTTTCACCATAATATTGGGTTACTAGATATTACAATTACTAAACCATATATTGATCTGGTAGCATCATGGATCAGATCTGATTATAATATTTTGAATTCAAAGCACATGTCAAGGTCAGAAGACTGTGTCTGTAAACCGGATGGTGCTAATCGGATAGAATACTATAAGATAAATGGTTCAAGAATAGAATTGAGATGCGGTAAGTGCAATCGTCTTGTGACTTGGTGGATGGACCGTCCCAAAAAGACTGTGTCACGAAAGCAGAAATGGTTTGAAAAAGAGCGAAGATCTATGCGTTAGCTAGAGTTGACTGTTTATGACCAAACTGTTTGATACACACCTGATGGCACGATTGGCCATACGGATACCATCAGCGTGTTGGTTAGAAGCGTATTGTCTTGCTAGATTTATGCTAAGCTTCGAATAATTTGACGATAGATAACCACCTTATGAGAATGATGTATGTATATTATTTCTTATGTTCAATTTCATGCACGTAGTCATCTCTTCCGGATTGATCGTGTGGTTTTCAAACATGTGCACAACCATATTATCTGCGACTCTCTTTTCACTACTTCCGAAAATAACACAATTACAATGTGCCGGACTTAGACTTTTCGGTCATAAGTGAAGTATCAGTTCCAATAGTTTTCAGTGTGATACGTAATACAGTAATATCACAATACATTAGTTTATATCATATACCAATGTTTTACATAGAGTTTGGATATTCCAAATACCATTATGTACGATGGTAATAAAAGCAAAATGTAAGCGATCATGAATAGCAGATTGAAGATACTGTATGGTCGCCCACATAATGGATTATTTGGTATCTAATGTCAGCTGCCGTACTTTATGTATTTAATCGCATTAGATCACACAGTATATCGTAGAAAGAAATGGCATTCAAAAATACGCACGCTCTATGTGATGCATCTCTGCTATAAAATTGGGTGACAGTACTATGCCATATGTTGATCTGGTAGTATAACAGCAACCGAGCGCTCGAATTCAATCAATTGGCCAGTTTCGTCTTAAATGATCCATCACTCGAGATGGGTATGAGTTCGGTATGCGAATTACAGATGCGACAGTCAAGCACGTGTGATGATAATGCAGATCCCAAATCATCAATATCGAAATAAGATGCACACCAATAACATGAATTACAAATCACAAAATAGACTTGACTGTTACTGGTACGTTGTAGAATCTTATCTTTTTCTACAGAATTAGAAGAGAGCTTGGTCGTTTGCAGTAAATCATATACTATATTAAGTCTAATCATTTCCATCACAAATCCAAAGCTCCGATTAGAAACCTCATTAGAATTGTGTACAAACAACAATGCCATGACATCGCGGTTGCTGTCTGGTTGTGGACTACTTTTGGGAACGGCTAATATTAGATATTATTCTTCATGTTTTGAATTACCGCCGAAACAGATTCTATCAAAAGTCCATACTATTAAAATTCAAAGTAATCATTCAACATTTTAGAAAATCAACGGTATTTCATTATAATAATGTTGAATTGGATATGCGCGAGAATTCATAATGTCACTTGATAAGAGCAATGTATGTACATTCTCTTTTATCTTCAATTTCATACATGTAGTCATCTCTTCCGGACTGATGGCATGGTATTCAAACATGTGCACGGTCGTCTTATCCAAGACACTCTTTTCAGTGTTTGCATAGACAACATAACTACAGTCTAGTCCGACATCTGCGCAACGGACACAAAATAGTCTCGCAGTAACTTCAACCAGCTGGGACATGCGATATGCAATTAATATGATCGCTAATTAATTATATTTATTTTTGCGAGAAACTGAGCCAAGAGTTACCACAGATGGGGGATCTTCCATCGTGAAAGCATACTATGGGATCTTGAATCACATAATCACCAAAATAGGTTTCTTCAAACATACTTCTACATTTGTCATCTGTATCGCTAGTAATGGTAACGATTATACATCCACAGCTGGAAGATTTTTCAGTCGTAAATAAGATCGGAGGTGCGTAAGTAATGAGATGTAAAAGATGTGGCAGTAATGATGAAGAGATGCAGCTTATGGCTGCTACGTTAAATGGAGATTCACGGTATCTTTGTCAGGAGTGCGGAGAGATGAATGGATAATGGCTGATTATTATTACTGAACCCAAATTTTTATTATACTATTGAAGTTTATTAAGAATCTCGCAAATTCTGCGCATATACGGAAGACAGTTTACATAGATAAGAGAGCAACATTGAATTGGCAAATAAAAAATTAACGGCTCACAAGTACTAACACGGACTGCTTGCAGTTCTACACACAGCTGATGATACGCACGCTTGGTTATGCATATACCATCAGCGAGTTGGAAGCGTATTGCATTGCTAGAATTATGTGTAATCAAATATAATTGGATATACTTTGCTAACTGAAATCACATAGATCACTTATATTGACTTTCGCGCATGAATAGAATAACTTTAATAAGACATCGAGTAATGGGTATTGAGTAATACTGACTTGAATGACAAGAGAAATGTTAGTCAAGTTACGTTGAGCAAAGAAAAGTACAAGTACAAGAATGCTGAATACGATGACAAGACGGTTGAAAGTCTGATGAAATACTTTGAAGTAGAAAGTTATCAAGAGCTGGAACTTTTCTTAAAGAACAGTCATATTCCCATGTTCGACTGTTGATTGAGAACATAGACCCATAGTTTTTTATATCATAAATTCCGATTAGATCCCAAGTCTTTTATATCATAAAATCCCATTTTTATTATGGAGAAAAATAATAGTACTAGAAGTAATGATTTGC